>JANNSW010000483.1:0-3461 GCA_031403055.1 Hyphomicrobiaceae bacterium
GGAGCCGAGGGGGATCGAACCCCTGACCTCTTGAATGCCATTCAAATTTCAGCCTCCAACATACCTCCCCACTGCGCCACGTCATACGTTGTTTTAAGTCATTTTTTCACCTGGTTGTCTTCCACTGCACCTCATGCTGCACCACCCCATCACATCACTTTTTGGAACCCCAATGGAACCCCAGGAACCCCACCATGCGTCTCACCGACCGCGCCAAAAAATTTCAGCGTCGGGCAAGACCGAACATTGCGACCGACCGCTCCTGCTACTTGCCCGACGGCAGCGTTCTGATTAGCGAAACGGAAAGTTAGGCGCCTGGTGACAGCCGACGCGATTGATCCGAACAGGACGCAGGCGGAACATCTTGATTGCATCGTATGGCGAAGCTATACCAAATCCGCCGTTTATCTCGCCACGATCGGCAACGCGAATAGCATTGCCGACCACGTCCGGTCGTAGAGTTATCGCGTCAAGGATCAGATGTCGATCTTCTCAGCGATCTCGATCGCGTCATCGACCTCGATGCCGGGATAGCGAACGGTGCTTTCGATCTTCGAATGGCCGAGCAGAAGCTGTACTGCTCGGAGATTCCCCGTCCGCCGGTAGATCAGCACGGCCTTCGTCCGGCGCAATGAGTGGGTGCCGAACTTCAATGGATCGAGGCTGATGCTGGCCACCCACTCCTGTACGAGGCTCGCATACTGGCGCGTTGTGAGCCCTCGTGATGCGGCACCGCGACCGGCGAACAGGAACTGGCCGGGCTTCCGCCCGGTCAGCCTCAGGTAGTCGTCGATGGCGAGCCGGGTTTGATCCGTCAACTCGAACCGCACCGGCCTGCTGGTCTTCTTCTGTCGGACGGTTGCTCGATCCATCGCATACCCGCCCGGCGCCACGTCATCAACGCGGACAGCAACCACGTCGCAGCCACGCAACTTGCTATCAATGGCCAGGTTGAAGAGCGCGAGGTCGCGCTTCCGCCCCTCAATCTGCAGTTTCGTCCTGATCGACCAGACGTGGCTCAGCCGCAACGGCGGCTTGGCGCCGACGAGCTTGTCCTTGTTCCAGGTTGGCCGTCGGATGGGCCGCTTGGTCACATGCACATCATTGTCGTGCATGGTCTGTCTCCATGGTTGAGAGACAAACCAGCATGCGACCCACGGGCTCTCGCGATTGACTTCACGTCGGGTTTCGGATCAATTCTTCCATGGTATGGTTAGGACACTCCGAACAATAACCACACCGTGTTGTCGTCAAGTCGAGCACGGGATTTGTAGGGTGCAATAGGCCTTCTTCAGGCCGTATTGCACCACCCCGGATCGCAACGCTGGCCGAATGTGCAATACGGCAAGGTGCCAATTGCACCCTACGCCAAGGCACAACCGCTCGCAAAAAGATTCAGTTGTTGTTCTAGCTGTCCTCAGTTCCGATCCTAGACTTCAGGCTTATAGGCGACGACCTCCACCTCGACGCGGCAATCGACGAGGAGCTCACTGACGACGGCCGAGCGCGCTGGCGGCTCCTCAGGGAAGTACTCGGCATAGACGGCGTTGAAGCCCGGGAAATCCGCGCGCTCGCGCAGCCACACCATGGCTTTCACCACATCCTCGCGGGTGCAGCCGGCCTCGCCGAGCGTCGCGGTGATGGCATCGAGCACAGCGCGGGTCTGCTCCTCGATCGTACCCGTCGTCATCGGCTTGCCATCGGCAAACGGGATCTGGCCGGTCAGAAAGACGAAGTCACCCGCACGCATGGCGCGCGACAAGGATAGCGCGCGCCCGCCGATGACGAGGGGCGCGCCGATCACCTGCTTGCGTTGGCTCTCGCTCATGCGTGCCTCCCATTGGCCAAGGCCGATCCCTCGACGATCGCCACCAGGGCGTCGACCGCGAGCACGCTACTGTCTAGCACGAACAGCGGATTGATCTCGATCTCGCCGACAGCCTCCGCGTTGGCGAGCGCGAACTCGGCTAGGCGAGCGAGGGCATCGAGGAGCGGCGTGATGTCGACCGGCGGCTGACCGCGATAACCTCTGAGCAGCTTCGCCAGCCTCAGACGGTCGATGGTCGCCGCCATCGCCGTGCGATCGGCGGGAAGCAGCAGCGTCGCCGCATCGCCGACCAGCTCGGTCAGCACACCTCCGCTCGCCAGCGTCATGGCCAGCCCGAAGCTCGGGTCGTTGCGGATGCCGACGAGCAGCTCGGCGCGGGGCCTGGGCGCCATGCGCTCGACCAGGAAGCGGTGCTCGCTCGCCGCGATCTGCGGGTGATGCCTGGCGACGCGGCGCTGCATCGCGACGGCCTCGGTCTCGACCGCGGCGGCACTGCCGAGATCGAGCGTTACGGCGCCCGCTTCGGTCTTGTGGGCGATCTCCCGATGCACGAGCTTCAGTGCGAGCGGGAAGCCGACCGACTGGGCCGCAGCCCCGATCGCGTCGAGACTGTCGATGCGGCCCGCAGGCGTCGGTATGCCGATCGTTGCGAGGAGCTGCTTGCCCTGCCACTCGTCGAGCTGGCGCATCTGCGTGCCTGCAGGAAGCTGGGGCGAGGGCAGCCGCAGATCGCTGTCAGCCCGCCGCCTCGAGCCGACCCGCGCGAGGCCCGCCAAGGCCTCGGCTGCCTCGGCGATGCCTTGCATTGGCGCGACGCCATTGCCAACGAGGAACTCGCGGGTCTCGGCATCGAGGTTCTCCGACAGCGTGCTGCAGACGGCTGCGGGAATGCCGGTAGCCCGGGTTGCCTGGATGAACGAAACCGTGTCGTTCCGGTAGTAGGGCTTGCTCTCGTCGATGCCGGGCAGCGGATAGTCCTGCACGATCACCGCCGCGTCGTAGCCATCCGCGAGCAAGGCCGAGAACACCGGCGGCAGTCGCTCCGGGTCGCCCCAGATCGGGGTCGTATAGTCGAGCGGATTGGAGACGGTCGCGATCGGCGGCAGGCGCTCGACGAGCTTCTGGCGTGTGCTGGCGGTCGGGGCTGCGAAATCGAGGCCATGCTGCTCGCCCAGATCCGCAAGCATGGTCGCGCCACCGCCCGAGCAGGTGAAGCCGGCGATGCGGTTACCGCGCGGGATGCCGGCGACAACCGCGAATTTCAGCGTCTCGATCAGCTGTGCAGGAGAGGTCACGCGGACGACGCCCAGCCGGTCGAACAGCGCATCGTAAAGCGCGTCGCTGCCCGCGAGCGAGCCGGTGTGGCTCTCGGTCAGGCGCGCGCCGACCTGGGAGGTGCCGGTCTTCAGCGCGACCACCGGCTTGCCGGCCGCGAGCGCACGTGCGGCCGCGTCGGCAAAGCCCGCCACGTCCTTCAGCCCTTCGATGTGGAGCCCGATCGCCCGCACGGCCACGTCGTCGACCAGCACGTCGAGGAAGTCCTCCAGGCTCAGCACCGCCTGGTTGCCGGCCGAGATCATATAGGCGAAGGGCAACGAGCGCTGGCTCATGGTGAGGTCGGACGAGAGCATCC
>JANNSW010000484.1:0-6567 GCA_031403055.1 Hyphomicrobiaceae bacterium
CAATCGCGGGCGCGGCGGGCCGGCGTGTCCCATGCCGTCCCAATGCGTCCAGCGAAAACGAAGTCGCCGCCGGCCTTCCAGAAGTTCAATCTGCCATCCTTCGTGACCCGCCCGCCAAACACCAGGAGCCGGGAATCGGAAAAGCACATCCCGTCGCGAAGACCGAGCGCGGCAAGCTTGTCGGGGATCGGCTCGGTGATGAGCTGGTCGCCGGCCACTTGCAGAACGCTGCGGCGGAAACGCGGGATCTCGCCCGCCCACGCATTGAGCGCGAGCACCACGCGCGATGCCGTGATGCGCCCTCCCGGCACGTGGACGATCGGCGGCCGACCCTGCTCGAGCCGCGTCATCGGAGTACCCTCGAAGATCCGCACGCCCTTCGCGAGAGCCACACGCCGCAAGCCGCGCACGAGCTTGGCCGGTTGCACCGAGGCAACGCCCGGCTCGAACACGGCGCCCGTCACGACGTTCGAGCCGGCCCGGCGGCGCGCCTCGGCTGAGTCCATCGTGACGAACGTCGATTCGCCGGCCTTCTCCAGCAGGTCGAGCGTCGGGCGCCAGGCATTCTCCTGCGCCTTGTTGCTCGCAATCCAGAGCCATCCGTCGCGGCGATACTCGCAGTCGATCGCGTTGTCCGCGCAGAAGGCTCCGATCTCGGCAACGTTGGCGTTGGACAGGCGGTTGAGTTGCACCGCATCCTGGAGGCCGAATTTGTCGGCGAAGATCGCGAACTTCGGCGACCAGCTCATGAGGAAGCCGCCGTTGCGGCCCGATGCCCCATAGCCGCAATAGCGCGCCTCGATCAGGACGACGTCGAGCGACGGCTGGTGCTCCTTCAGCGCCAACGCCGTCCACAGCCCCGTATAGCCGCCGCCAACGATGCAGACGTCCGCCCGGTGAGCGCCTGCAAGCGGCGGACACATGGCGTTCGGCGCCTCGGCCGCAAGAGCCTCATCGAGCCAGTAGCTATGTCCGCGCACCGCCAACTCCCACTGAGGCATCGACCGGCAGCTCCATCCGGTATTCACCGGATGAGCCGGGTTCGAGGCCTCAGACTGGGCCAATCAGGCTTTCCCAGCAAGGCCGGCCGCCGCCGCGTAACTCATGGCAGCCGAGCGTCGAACATTCGACATCTCGGTGTCCTGCCCCGTCTGGCGGTTTTCCATGACACCGAGCTCGCCATCACCCCCAACTCGCTGTCGACTTTGCCTCACCCGAATTTCAGCAGCTCTCACAAGCGCACATGGATGGCCACCTTCGCGGCCATGACGATCGATTGGGATGATGAATTGAGTTGCCCCTCCCCTTTCCCCGCTTGAGATCGCCGGCTGCTTGGCCCATGATCCGGGCCAATCCCCATCTCCCAGCGCATACGTTCAACGGAGGCGAGTAGCATGGACAAGCGGGCTGACAGTCTCATTCGCGAGCAGTCCTACGTCAACGGGCAGTGGGTCGGCGAGGGCCGGCTCGGCGTCACCAACAAAGCGACGGGCAAGGAGATCGCCAAGGTGCCGCTGATGAGCGCGTCCGACACCAAGGCGGCGATCGCAGCGGCCGAGGCAGCGTTTCCGGCCTGGTCGAAGCTGACCGGCAAGGAGCGCTCGGTCCATCTGCGCAAGTGGTACAATCTCATCATCGAGCATGCCGACAAGATCGCCGCGATCATGACGGCCGAGCAGGGCAAGCCGCTGGCCGAGGCCAAGGGCGAGGTGGTCTATGCCGCCAACTTCATCGAGTTCTACGCGGAAGAAGCCAAGCGCATCTATGGCGAGACGATCCCGACCTTCAAGGCGGACGCCCGCGTGCTGGTGATCAAGCAGCCGATCGGGGTCGTTGCCGCGATCACGCCGTGGAATTTCCCCGCCGCCATGATCACGCGCAAGGCCGGCCCCGCGCTCGCGGTCGGCTGCACCATGGTGCTGAAGCCTGCGTCCGAGACGCCACTGACAGCGCTGGCGCTCGCCGAGCTCGCCCATCAGGCGGGCATCCCCAAGGGCGTGTTGAACGTCATCACCGGCAAGGCGAGCGTGATCGGGGCGGAGCTGACGTCCTCGCCCGCCGTGCGGATGCTGACGTTCACCGGCTCGACCGAGATCGGCAAGGTGCTGATCGAGCAGTGCGCGCGCACGGTCAAAAAGGTCGGCATGGAGCTGGGCGGCAATGCGCCCTTCATCGTGTTCGACGACGCCGACCTGGTCAAAGCCGTTCAGGGCGCGATGGCGTCGAAGTACCGCAATGCCGGCCAGACCTGCGTCTGTGCCAACCGCATGTATGTGCAGGACAAGGTCTACGACAAGTTCGCCGAGATGCTGGCCGCCGAGACGGCCAAGCTGAAAGTGGGCGACGGCATGGACGCGGGCGTGACGATCGGGCCGCTGATCAACAAGGCGGCGGTCGAGAAGGTCGAGGAGCACATCGCGGACGCGCTCGCCAAGGGCGCGCGCATCGTAGCGGGAGGCAAGCGCCACCAGCTCGGTGGCAATTTCTTCGAGCCGACGGTGCTCGCGGGCGTGACCAAGGAGATGAAGGTCGCACGCGAGGAAACATTCGGGCCGGTGGCGCCACTGTTCCGCTTCAAGACCGAGGAAGAAGTGATCGCACAGGCCAACGACACCGAGTTCGGGCTCGCGTCCTACTTCTACTCCCGCGATATCGGCCGGGTCTGGCGGGTGGCCGAAGCACTCGAATACGGCATCGTCGGCATCAACGAGGGCATCATATCGTCCGAGATGGTGCCGTTCGGTGGCGTGAAGGAATCGGGGCTGGGCCGGGAAGGCTCCCACCACGGCGTCGAGGAGTTCCTCGAGATGAAGTACATGCTGATGGGGGGGCTGTGAGGAAGGCGGCAGTAGGCAATGGGCAGTAGGCAGTCGATAAAAGGGGCAACGACAGGCACTTCGATATCCGGCTGCCGATCTGCCGAATGCCGATTTCCCAGACCATGACCAAATCCCACTCCGCAGCGCTCCGGCAAGCCATCGCTCTGCTCGACCGCGTGCCGCTCGTCGATGGCCACAACGATCTGCCCTGGGTCATACGCGAGAGCGAGGCGCGGGGCGACGTCGCCGCCTATGGCCTCGAGCGGCGCCACCAGGAGAGCGACACCGACATTCCGCGCCTACGGGAGGGGCGGGTGGCGGCGCAATGGTGGGCGGCCTACATCCCGACCGAGGCGCCGCATCCCGCCCGCACCGTGCTTGAGCAGATCGACATCGTGCGGCAGCTGAACGAGCGGCACGCGGACACGTTTCTGGCTGCGACCCGGCCGGGCGACGTGATGCGGGCGAAGCGCAAGGGCAAGATCGCCTCGTTCCTGGCGATCGAAGGCGGGGTCGGGCTGGAGGATTCGCTCGGGCCGCTCCGGGTCTGGCACGCGGCGGGGGCGCGGCTGATGACGCTCTGCCACAATGGCACGCTCGCCTGGTGCGTTTCGGCGACTGACAAGCCACGATCGGACGGGCTGACGGCGTTCGGGCGGGCGGTCGTGCTCGAGCTGAACCGGCTCGGCATGATCATCGATTGCGCCCATGTGGCGCCGAGCGTGATGCACCAGGTGCTCGACATCACGCGCGCGCCGATCGTGTTCTCGCATTCCAACGCCCGCGCGCTGTGCGATCACCGGCGCAACGTGCCCGACGACGTGCTCGACCGGGTCGCGGCGAACGGGGGCGTGGTGATGGCGACGTTCATTCCCTCGTTTCTCAATCGTGACCGGCTCGCCTGGGAGAGCCAGTTCATGGATGCGGAGGGGACGATGGATTTCGCGGCCATGCACGATGCGGCGTCGAAGGGCTGGCGCGGTGCCGTGCCCGTGGCCACGCTGGCCGAGGTCGCCGATCACATCGAGTACATCGCCGGACGCGTCGGGCACGACCATGTCGGCATCGGCTCGGACTTCTTCGGCAGCGCCATCGCCACGCCGCGCGGGCTGGAAGACGTGTCCCGCTTTCCCCATCTCTTGGCCGCGTTGATCCAGCGGGGCTGGTCCGACCGGAACCTGACGAAGCTCGCCGGCGGCAATTTCCTGCGCGCATTCCGCAAGGTCGAGCAGACGGGCAGTTTGCTTCGCCAGAGCGAGCCACCGCGAACGGGAACGGTTGCGAGTTTCGACGCGCCGGCGCCAGCAACGAAACGCAGCAAGGAGCGGGCATGACAACGGACGATCTGAAGCTCGCCGCCGCGCGCGAAGCCGTAAAGCTCGTCGAAACCGGCATGCGGCTGGGGCTCGGCACCGGCTCGACGGCGGAAAAGTTCGTCGAGCTGCTGGCAGCGCGAGCGAAAACCGAGCGGCTCGATCTCGTCTGCGTGCCGACGTCGGAGGCGACGCGCCGCCAGGCCGAGAGCCTGGGCCTCAAGCTCGCGACGCTCGACGACGAGCCGATGCTGGACTTGACCGTCGATGGCGCCGACGAGATCGATTCGCAGCTGCGCCTGATCAAGGGCGCCGGTGGGGCGCTGCTGCGCGAGAAAATCGTCGCGGCCGCGTCAGGTCAGATGGTGGTGATCGCCGACACGAGCAAGCGCGTCGACATGCTCGGCCGGTCCCCCCTGCCGGTCGAGGTCACCGCCTTCGGCCTCAGATCGACCGAGGCGATGATTGCCGAGATCGCCGAGGAGGCGGGCTGCCAGGGACCGATCACGCTGCGGTTGGGGAAGGACGGCAAGCCCTTCGTCACCGATGGCGGACACCTCATTCTCGACTGCGCGTTCGGGCGCATCCCGGAGCCGGAGATCCTGGCCGAAGGGCTGCAGATGATCCCCGGCGTGATGGAGCACGGCCTGTTCATCGGGCTTGCCGATATCGCACTGATCTCCGGCGAGGAGGGGGTCGAGGTGCTGCAGGCGGACGACGACTGATCTCGGGCTGGGAGTGCCACGACCAGCGAGCGCGCCTCGCCCGGCATACAGGTACAAGGCAATTGTGATTGATGGACCGATACCAACCTGCCCGGCTCGTCAATGCGTGGCAACAAGACCCGGAGCGATTGGGGTTTCTGCGGGATGCGCGATCGCTCGGGACCGGCGAGGCCGCTCCTGACAGGGCCCGGATGGCCGCCTACCGCTATGCACGTCTGCAAGCGCAGATTGCCGGGTCCAATTGCGCGGCGGCGCTGCTCTTCAGTCCAATGAACGTGCGCTACGCTACCGAAACCGTGTATGCGCCAATCACCAACATGCATTCTCCTACCCGGGCGGTCTTTGTTCCGAACGAAGGCGCAGCGGTTCTCTACGATTCCGCCACACCAGGTTTCTTCTGGATTCCCGATTTCGTCGGAGAGCTGCGCGACTCACCCCTCACGCCCTACTTCATCGCCGGTGATGCCTACGCCGATCGCAACCGCGGATGGGCAAAGGAGATTGCCGACCTCGTCGATGCCTTTGGCGGTGGCAGCAAACGCATCGCTGTCGATATTGCCGAGCCCGAGTTCCTGGTGGCGCTGCACAACGAGGGCTTGGAGATCGTCAACGCCGAGCGAATGGTCGAGCGCGCGGCCGCTATTAAGTCAGGCGACGAACTCCATTGCATTGCCGCTTCCGTTTCCGTCGCCGAACGCGGGCTGGCGAGGATCGTTGAGCATCTGCAGGCTGGGATCACCGAGCAGGCGCTCTGGGCCCAGCTCCCCTATGAGAACGCAGTCCATGGCGGGGGGTGGTTCGAGTACGCGATCCTGACATCGGGCGAGCGGACCAATCCATGGGGCCGAGAGTGTAGCGAAAAGCTCATCCGCGCGGGAGAGCTGGTCACTGTCGACACGGGGATGATCGGGCCATTCGGCTATGGTGCGGACATCTCCAGGACATTCCACTGCAAGCCCGTGGCACCGACATCTGAGCAGAAGCGCCTTTACCAGGCGGCGATCGAGAATCTGAGCATCAACATCGAGCTCATTCGGGCAGGGATGAGCTTTCGCGAGTTCGCCGAAAAGTCCTGGCCGGTTCCAGAGGAATTCTGGGCGCGCCGCTACAATTCGGTCGCCCACGGCGTTGGCATGGGGAACGAGTGGCCCCACATCCCATTTGGCGCGGATTGGCACACGGCCGACAAACGAGAGGATGTATTCGAAGAGAACATGGTGATGGCAGTCGAAAGTTGCATTGGCCGTGTGGACGGCATCGAATGCGTCAAACTGGAAGAAATGGTCGTCGTCACCAGCGGCAAATGCCAGTTGCTGTCGACGTTTCCATTTGAGTCGAGCTTGCTCAGCTGATCCGGCCAGGGAGCCGGGGCTCCGATCGTCCGGGGGGGACGAGTGCCGGAAACAGGTGCCATGGTGGCGGACGTCGAGAGTTGAATTGCCCTGGGAAGGCGGCGCACCTGCTGCATCCGTCTCTTGCATTTCCTGTCATGCACGCGCGCAGAAAATCGCGTATGATTCAGCAATGTCACTCTGGGGAAAACTCGCGGGCGCTGCAGCTGGGCTTGCGATTGGCGGGCCGATCGGCGCGCTGTTGGGCGGCCTGGCCGGCCATTTCGCCGTCGACCGTCAGCGCGGCCCTGGCGGGCCGGCGCAGAACGAGGTCGCCTTCACGGTCGGCGTGATCGCGCTCGGCGCCAAGATGGCCAAG
>JANNSW010000485.1:0-1611 GCA_031403055.1 Hyphomicrobiaceae bacterium
CTCGCCCGGCAGGATCGCGGCCAGCGTCGCCGCCGCGTCGAGCCGGGTCATGTCCGAGCGCCCAGACAGGCGCGCGTCCATCGAGCCCGAGACGTCGACGAGCACGATGGTCTGACCACTGAGACGGGGCTGCTCGGCGACCGCCGCCTTCAGCGCCGCGTCGAGCTCGGCATCGAAGACGACCGCCGCCCGCGCCGCCGCCACATAGCGGAACGGCAGCACCCGCGACGCGCCCCTGCGAGCCAGGATCGCCTGCCGGACGAGGTCGGCATCGACCTCCGCCGCCACCATGTTGCGCAAATTGCGCAACAGTGCGAGGTAGCCGAGCTTGCCCTCACGGAGCAGCCGCTCGAACGTTTCGCGCTTGCTCGCGCCACCGGAGAGAGCGACCTCCCAGGTGTCGGGCGCGGGCAGAGTGCCATCGACGAGGCTCTTCCAGGTCGCCGCCTGCTCCGCATCGCGGGGCTTGGCGTGGACGAGGAACAGCACGTCGCGCAGCTTGACGACGTCCGCCCGGTCGTACTTGGCGAGCTGGTAGGCGTCGAACTTGGCGAACGCGCGGGCGAGGCCCTTCTTCATCTGGCCCGACAGCGGCCGGCGGCCCGCACGCCAGTAGATGGCGATCAGCTCCGTCAGCTCGTCCGCGCGCTCGACCACGTCCTCGATCGTGCTTGCGACGAGGCCCGGCTTGCCGGCGCCCGTCCTCGCCAGCGCCGCGACGAGCAGGAGGGCAACATGCCGCAGCTTCATCACCTCGCGCGCTTCAATCGCAAGCGCGGCGACCGTCTCGGGCGCAACCTCGGCTGCCAGGGCGGCGATGCGATCGGCGATCGCGACGCCTTCCTCGTAGAACTGGTCCTCCCAGAGCAGCGTCGCCAGCACCGAGCGGCGCAACTGCGCCTCGGCAGTGAGCTGGACGGCCGGGGCACCCTCGTGGGTCTCGAGGCCGAATGCCGCCTTCATCCTGTTCAGTCGCATGGTCGTCCTCCTTTCGCTGGCTCTGTCGGACATCGCGCATCCGCGATGCGCTCAGTCCGACCTACGAAAAAGCGAGCTCTGTAGGTCGGACTGAGGGACCCACCGGGTCCCGATGTCCGACAAAAAAAGTCGCCCGAGGAACGTTCGGCAACGGATCGGCCTTGCGGCCACTCGATTGGCGTTCGAAGTATCCGTAACCTTCACCATCGGGCGAATGCGAGGTGGCACCCAGGGAACAGGCGGGCCAGTTTGGCGCTCTACCACTGAGCTACCCTGGCCCAATGGGAGCCGGGGGCGGGATTCGAACCCGCGACCTCCTCGTCAACAGCGAAGTAACCGCACCCTTCACCACTGGGCAGCTCGAATTCACTCGGCAGCAGCGGCAAATGCTCGCCACGGCTCACCGCCGCCCCCTCGCCCAGCGCCGATCTCCCGCGCAGCCCCAGGGGGAGGGGATGAGCGCACAGGAGACCGCAAGCCCGCTTCAGCAAGCGGACCAGGGCGAGGAGGCGGCCGCGCAACGGGATCGCGCACCCGAAAGCAGGCGACCCCGAAACGCGAAGGGCCCTCCGCGGCATTGGCCGGGGAGGGCCCTTTCGTTCGGCTGATGGGCTGTCGCTCGCTAGAGCATCG
>JANNSW010000486.1:0-5191 GCA_031403055.1 Hyphomicrobiaceae bacterium
GCGTAGGCTCCCCTCCTGGCTCGACCTCCATCTCGGCGTGTTGCTGGTCTTTCTCTATGCGCCGATCCTCGTGCTGATTGCGCTCTCGTTCAACAAGTCGGGGTTGCCGACGGCGTGGACCGGGGCGACGCTCGATTGGTATGGCAGCCTCTTCAGCAATGCCGAGATCGGGCGGGCGCTCGCCAACACGCTCGTCGTCGCGGTGACGGCGACACTGATCTCGACGGCGATCGGGACGGGTGTCGGATTGGCGCTGATGGGTGTCACGGCGCCGGCGTGGCTGGAAGCGCTGCTGTTCGCGCCGATGATCATCCCCGACATCGTGCTGGCGATCGCGCTCGCCTCGTTCTATCACCTGACCGGCATGACACTGGGGCTGCACTCGATCGTGCTCAGCCACGTGGTGTTCGATATCGCGTTCGTGGCAGCCGTGGTGCGCACGCGGCTCTCCCATTTCGACCGCTCGATCATCGAAGCTTCGATCGACCTCGGCGCGTCGGAGTGGACGACGTTCCGGCGCGTCACCTTCCCCGTCATCTTCCCCGGCGTGCTGGCGGCGGCGCTGCTTGCCTTCACACTCTCGATCGACGAGTTCATCATCGCCTACTTCACGGCGGGTGCGGGAACCTCCTCGATCACGCTGCCGATGAAGATCTATTCGATGGTGCGCTTCGGCGTGACGCCCGACATCAATGCGATGGCGACGATACTCATCATCGTCAGTTTCGTGATCCTGTTTGCCTCGCAGCGGCTCGAGCGCAAGGGAGCCGCCAAATGAGCATCGCGATCCTGGAGGGCCGCGCACTGACACGGCGGTTCGGAGCAGTCGTCGCCGTCGACCGCGTCGATGTCGCCATTCGCCAAGGCGAGTTCTTCGGACTGCTCGGACCATCGGGCTGCGGCAAGACCACCCTGCTGCGGATGTTCGCGGGCTTCGAAGCGCCCGATGAAGGCCGCGTGCTGGTCGAGGGCGCGGACGTGACGGGTCTCAAAGCCAACCGCCGCCCGCTCAACATGATGTTCCAATCCTACGCGCTCTTCCCGCACATGACCGTCCGGGGCAATGTCGCCTACGGGCTCGAGATGGAGCGGCTGGACGCGCCCCAGATCGAGCGGCGCGTCGCCGGGATTCTGGAGGTGACGGGGCTTTCCGAGCTCGCCAACCGCAAGCCGCACGAGCTCTCCGGCGGTCAGCGCCAGCGCGTCGCGCTCGCCCGCGCGCTCGTCAAGAAGCCCAAGGTGCTGCTGCTGGACGAGCCGCTGTCGGCCCTCGACAAGGGCCTGCGCGAGCAGATGCAGGTCGAATTGAAACGCGCACAGCGCGACGCCGGCATCGCCTTCGTGGTCGTGACCCACGACCAGGAGGAGGCGCTCGGCCTCGCCGACCGGGTCGCCGTGATGGACCAAGGCCGGGTGCAACAGACCGGTACCCCGCGCGAGGTCTACGACGAGCCCATGAACCTGTTCGTCGCCCGGTTCGTGGGCACCAACAACCTGCTGGTCTGGTCGAAGCTCGGTGCGGGTCTCAAAGCGGCACTCGAGCCCGCCTTCGGACACATCCCCGGCGACAAGACACTCGCCATCCGGCCGGAGCGGATCGGGCTCCATCGCAGTGCCGAGGGCCTGATGGATGGCCCGAGCATCAAGGTGCGCGTGGGTGAGACCGTCTATCACGGCGCCGACCTGATTGTTGCCGCCGAGACCGCGGAAGGACGGCTGCCGCTGACAATCCGGCTCGGCGCCAGCGCGGCCGACGTCATTCGCCCGCGTCTCGGCGAGGAGCTCGTGGCGCATTTCTTCTACGACCACATGCGGCTGGTCGAAGCCGGCTGAAGCGAACCCCGTTTCTGATGCGGCAGTGGCGAATGGCGTGGCCGTCTGCTAGCGTATCTGCATGAACCAGCACGCTCCCATTCGTACTCGTCAAACGACCAACGCCGCCGAAGGCATGATGCGCTGGCGCTGGACGCTCGACGATATCGAGCGGCTCGTCGCGGCCGGCGTGTTCGACGATAGCGACCGGCTGGAGCTGATCGGCGGAGAGCTGGTACCCATGTCGCCCAAAGGCAATCACCACGAGCATCTGCGCAACGTGCTTTCAAAGCTGCTGGCACGCATAGTGCCGGACGCCGTAGGGATGGGCTTCGAGCCCCAGCTCAATCTCGCCGACGACGAATTTCGCAATCCCGACATCCTACTCTATCCGGCCTCGATCCGCATCCACGACGTCCGGGGACCGGCCGCACTCCTCGTGATCGAGATCGCCGACACGTCTCTGCGCAACGACAAGGGCGCCAAGGCCGGGACGTACGCCCGTTTCGGCGTCCGCGACTATTGGGTCATCAATGCCGTCACGCGCGAGACCGAGATCTTCCGGGCACCCGATCCGGCCGCACGGCAATTCACAAGCCGAACGATCGTCCCTGCCGAGGGGCTGCTCCAGGCGCTATTGGTTCCCGAAGTATCCATTTCTCTTTCCGAAATCGATTGACCGCTTGGCCATGCCCGACGAGGAGCTGACATGTCGCGTACCCTTGCCTTCTTCCCCGAGGCCGCCTTCGGGCCGGCGCTCAATTCGGTCGGCATCGCGCAAGCCTGCCAGAAGCTCGGGCACAAATGCGTGTTCCTGTCGGACCCGGGCTTCACTCAGGTCTACCGCGACTATGGGTTCGAGGCGCACGACGTGAACCTCTCGGAGCCCATGCCGCCCGAGGTCATGGCGAAGTACTGGGTCGACTTCATCAACGGCCACATCCCGAACTTCAACAAGGCACCGATCGACCAGATCGAGAACTATGTGAAGGACTGCTGGAACGCGATCGTCGACACATCGGTGTGGGCGGAGAAGGACCTGCCGGGCGTGCTGGCGCGCGTGCGGCCCGATCTCGTCGCGGTCGACAACGTGATCCTGTTTCCCGCGATCAAACGCTATGCGAAGGAGAATGCCGCGCCGTGGGTTCGCATCATCTCGTGCTCGGAAAACGAGATCCCCGACCCCGACATCGCGCCCCATCTCTCGGGTTGCGGGGAGAACGACAGGGCGGGCTTTCACGCCTTCGACGAGCGCTTCAATGCGGCGGTGAAACCCGCGCACGACCGCTTCAACGAGCATCTGAGGGCCTGCGGGGAAGCCCCCTATCCTACGGGGCAGTTCTTCGAGGCCTCGCCTTTCATGAACCTGCTGCTCTATCCCGAGCCGGTCAAGTTCAAGCGCCGCCAGCCCCTCGACCCGCGCCGGTTCCAGTATCTCGACGGCTGCGTGCGCCAGGACAAGCCCTATACGGTGCCGACCTTCAAGGCGAACAACGAGAAGCCGCTCGTCTATGTGAGCTTCGGGTCGCTGGGTGCTGGCGATACGGTGACGATCAAGCGGCTGATCGCGGCGCTCGGAGGGATGCCGGTGCGCGTCCTCGTCAACATCGGCGACTATGGCTCGGCCTATGAGAGCTTCCCCGACAATGTGATCGCCGACAAGTGGTTCCCGCAGCCTTCCGTCATCCCGCTGTGCGACGCCGTCATCCATCACGGCGGCAACAACTCGTTCACGGAATGCCTCTATTTCGGCAAGCCCGCGATCATCATGCCCTACGTCTGGGACGGCCACGACAATGCGACACGGGTGGAGGAGACCGGCCACGGCAAGAAGATGCACCGCGCCGATTGGAGCGAGGACGAGCTCTGGGGCAATCTGCAGGCGATCCTGACCGATCGGGTGATGAAGGCCCGCCTCTCGGCGACGCGGGTCTACATGCACGGACGGCATGGGCCGACGAAGGCCGCGGGGATTCTGGATGAGCTGGTGAAGACGAGGAAGTAGAGGCAGCTGGCAACGGGCAACGGGAGCAGACCTGCTGCCTGCTGCCTGCTGCCTGTTCCCCGTTGCCCCTACTTCAACCCGTTCACCCAATCGCGGACCAGCTGCCGTGAGCCGAACTCGGCGTGGTAGATGTGCCCGCCCTCGGGGTAGGCGACGAGGCGCTTGGGCACGGCGGCATTGGCGGCTGCGAACAGTCGACGGCTCATGGCAGCAGGTACGATCTCGTCCTTTTCCCCGACGATGACGAGCAACGGCGCTTTCAGCCGCCCGATCCGCGCCATGCTGTCATAGGGATCGGTGAGGAGGAGCCGCACGGGCAGCAGCGGGTAGGCGCCGGCGGCGAGATCGGCGATCGAGGTGTAAGGCGCGTCCAGAATGACGCCGCCGGCCTCGCACTCCGCCGCCACCTGCACGGCGATGCCGGTGCCGAGCGATTCGCCGTAGATGACGATGTCCTTGGCCGCGACGCCCTTGGCCCTGAGCCAGTCGTAGGCGAGCTTGGCATCGGCAACGTTGGCCGCCTCGCTCGGGCTGCCGGTTGAGCCCGAATAGCCACGATAGGCCAGCATCAGCACGCCAAAGCCCACGCCGCGATAGGCCTTGATGCGGTCCTCGCGCTCGCTGAGATGGCCGGCATTGCCGTGGAAATAGAGCAGTGTTTTCTTGCCCGTGCGGGAGGCGCCCCACCAAGCGACGAGCTTTTCGCCATCGGGCGTCGCCAGCACCACCTCGGCGACGCTGGTCAGGCCGATGCTCGCCGGCGGAATGTGGCGCGCGTCGGGGAAATAGAGGAACTTCCGCTGGGCCACGTACATGGCGGCGGCAAACAGCAGGTAGACGACGGCGAGCAGGGCCGCCGCCTTCCAGAGTGCCGCGAGAATGATCGACATGGCCGAGCGCCGCGCTGGCATACGCCGAGCCGGCTAGGTTCGGGCCACCAAGCGCTTCTGGTGGCGGTAGCGGAGATAGGAGAAATAGGCTGATAGGACGGCGCCGAACCCGGACAGGACCGAGCCGGCGATGCTGATGAGGCTCGCCAGATCCTGAGTCTTGGAGGCCTGGCGAATCGCCTTCCTCGCTGCCTGCTTCAAGTCCTTGGCGGCCGGCACCGATTCCTCGACGACGCCGGTGCTCTTGGAGTTCGCCGACGCGGAAGGCGCCGCCTCGCTGACGATGTCGCCTTCGGGAAGCTGGGTCTTCCAGTAGTAGGTCGCGCCGGATGCGAGGAGGCTGAGAACGAACAGGATGACGAAAAAGCGGGTCATGGCGGGCCCTCGAAGCTGTGGATGGAAATGACGCACGCGATCATAGCTCGATCGGATGGCGGTGCAAGGAAGGCCGGCGGCGACCCCGGCACCCAAACCCCAATTCAAC
>JANNSW010000487.1:0-19376 GCA_031403055.1 Hyphomicrobiaceae bacterium
TACGGACAAGGACGCCGGCTTCAAGCTGATCCGGCGGCGATGGGTGATCGAGCGAACCTTCTCCTGGCTCCGCCGCAACCGACGGCTGATGGCCCACTATGAGGCGCTCGGCATCACGGCCGTCGGCTTCGCCAAGCTCGCCATGATCAAGCTGATGCTCGCCCGGTTGGCAAACCACGGAACGGCAACGTGAAGTTTTGATTCAGGCTCTGAGGTTCCTGCGCAGCAGTCGCACGCCAACGGTGAGGTGCGGGGACATGGGGTGCTTGCAGCAGGAAGTGAGATGCTGCGAGTTGGGGCCGATTGGGGTATGAATTCGCCGCTGGTGCGCGCAACGGAGGGGTGGAAATCCAACATCCTGCAGGCCTCTGGCATGTGGGCGGACTATCCCGAGACCGATACGATCATCGCCGACAACTGCCGCATGGTTCGCGAGCGCTTCGACAAGCTCACGAAGCGGGACGAGTTGCGGCGGCTCGTTGGGGATGAGCGGAAGCGGTAGGGGAGCAGGACTGATCGGCGGCTAAGGACGCTCCGAACAATAACCACTACGTGTTGTCGTCAAGTCGAGCACGGGATCTGTAGGGTGCAAGTGGCCTTCTTCAGGCCGTATTGCACCACCCCGGATCGCAACGCTGGCCGAAGGTGCAATACGGCGAAGGCGCCTATTGCACCCTACAAATCGCCTGCTCTCAAGTTGTGCCGCGCGCACCTAACTGATGGTTGGCTCTCTGATGGTCGACGGAGGTGATCTTTGCTACGCGCCGATCCTTCATCCGCAGCAGCGGGAGTAGTGCTCCTTCCAGGGCCGGGCCTCCTCGATGAGGGCTGCAGCGCGGAGGATGCGCGCCTCGCCGCCGAGCGGGGCGACGAGTTGCGCGCCGATGGGCAGCCGGTTGTCGAGCCAGCCGATCGGAACCGACGCCGCAGGCACGCCGGCCGAGTTGCAGCAGACCGAGAAGGGGGAGTGGGCGAAGAACCGCTCGAGATAGGGGGCGAGCGGCCTCGTGTTCATGTCGAAGGTGCCGACCCTTGGCGGCGGCGCGGCGGCCGAGGGCGTGATCCAGAGATCGTATTCGAGAAAGAACCGGCCGAAGGCGCGGGCCGTCGCGAAGAGCGCCTGCACGGCTTCCAGATAGGCGGTCGCGGATAGGCGTGCGCCCTCCTCGGCAAGCTCGCTCGAGACCGGCTGGAGGTTCGAGAGCACCGTTTGCTCCGGGCCACCGGCGGCAAGCCGCTCGACGGCTGTCGCCAGATGGCAAGCAATGACCGTCCGGACAGCTTGCGCAAGCTGCATGGGATCGACAGCGGGGGCGGCCTCATAGATCGTCGCGCCAAGCTCTTCGAGCACGCTGGCCGCCTCGGCCGCTGCCGCCCAGCAGGCAGCGTCGACCGGAACGCCAGGCCAGGACTTCGGGCAAAGCGCGATGCGTCGGGGCAGTGGCGCGCTCCGCATGGCATCCGCGAACGTGCCATCCGGCCCCGGCGCCGAATAGGGATCGCCCGGTGCCGGGCCATGCAGGAGATCGACGAGGAGCGCGGCGTCCCGCACGCTGCGGGTGACGGCGAAGGTCGTCGTGAGCCCAGCCATGCGCTCGCCCGTGTCGGGCCCGGCAGGGATGCGTCCGCGCGACGGCTTCAAGCCGAAGAGCCCGCAATGGGCGGCCGGGATGCGGATCGAGCCGGCGCTGTCGGTCGCCTGGGCAAAGGGGACGATCCCAGCAGCCACAGCCGCGGCGGCGCCCCCGCTCGAGCCGCCGGGCGAGAGCGTGGGATCGAAGGGATTGCGGGCGATGCCCCAGAGCGGGGATTCCGTCGTGAGCGAGAGTCCGAGCTCCGGCGATGTCGTCTGCCCGACGAGCGAGGCGCCGGACCGCTCCAGCCGCTCGACGATGAAGCTGTCGAAGCCCGCCTTCTTGTCGGCGAGGGCGCGGCTTCCCTGCGTCGCCGGCCAGCCGGTCTTGAAGGTGTTCAGGTCCTTGAGCAGCGTCGGCAGGCCCGCCAGCGGCCGCTCCGAAAATGCGGTCACACGGCTGCGTGCACTCTCCACGTCCCAACGGGCGACCGCATTGAGGGTCGGATTGACGGCGCGATAACGCGCGTGCGCCGCATCGAGCACCTCGTCGATACCGATGGCGCGTGAGCGCAGCAGCGCAAGCAGCCCGACCGCATCCTCGCTTCTGTACTCCTTGGGCGTCATGGCCTCACCCGCCGAGCCGGGCCGCGACCTTGCGGGCCGACGTGCGCGCCTCGGCGATCACCTGGCCGGGATCGAGCGTCACCGGTTCGCCATCCCTCAGTACGACGCGGCCATCGACCATGACCATCTCGACGGGCCCCGAGCGGTCGAGCATGCCGATGGCGTGGCCCGCATTGAGGCCGGGAGCGGATGTCGTCGTCGCTTCGCTGCGCAGCACGAGGTCGGCGCGCCTACCCGGCTCGATCGAGCCGATCTCGGCTTCCATCCCGATGGAGCGGGCCGCAAACCTGGTCCGCATGGCGAGCAATTGCGCGCTCGACAGCTCGACGCCCTCGTACTTCGCCGTCAGATGGGCAAGGAGAGAGGCATCGGCGGGCGTCCAGTCGAAGGCCGCATCGACCGCGATCGCAACCGGCAGTCCGCGCTGAACGAGGCCGGGGAAGGGGATGACGGGCAGATCGCGCCGCCCGATCCCGAGCGACATGGTCGGGCACCAGATGACCGTCGGCCTGCAGCGCTCGAGCACGCTGTGATCGCGCCCGGTCTGCATGTTCATATGGACGAGGGTTGCGCGTTCGGAGAGCACGCCCAGCTTCTCCAGATGCTCGAGCGGCGAGTGGCCGAGGCGCGTCGTCTCGGCGGCCGTGATTCCCGGCAGGTAGAGCAGGTGCTGCTGAAAGCTGACGCCGTTCGAGCGCGCCAGCTGTTCGCCTGCGAGCAGCAGATCGTCGCTCGCCGTCCCCTCCCCGTAGAGGCCCACATGGCCGCGCACGAGCACGTTTGCGTCGCGGTTGCGCTTCAACTCGCGGCCGAGCAGCTTCGTTGCGCGCTCGCGCGTCGCGGGCGCCCGCTTGAAGAGGGCCGGGCTGCCGAGAAAGGCGTTATCCTCGAGGAGCTTCGAGTTGTCCCAGAGATAGGGATCGCACAGGCTGCCGCGCAGTCCGGCCTCTGCGATGCCGTCTGCGACAGCGTCGGTGTCGAAGGCCGTGCCCGGCTCGACCACCATCGTATAGCCCTGGCGCATCAGCTCGAGGCAGGAGAGCCTGGTGCTCGCCTTCTCGTCCTCGGGTGCGAGCGCCGCCTTCCAGTCCGCGTAGTTGAATTTCGGCCGCGGCCCGCCCACCGGCTCGAAGAAGAGGCCGCGGCAGGTGGTGACGACGATGTGGAAGTGGGGCTCGATGAGGCCCGGATGGAGGATGCGGCCGCCCGCATCAATTGTCGCCTTGCCCCGGTAGCGGCCGAAGATCTCGCGTTCCGGCCCGACAGCGACGATGCGATTGCCCTCGACGGCGACGGCGCCGTCCGGGATCGCCCGGCCCGCGGCGTCGCCTGTGATGACGAGAGCATTGCGGATGAGGAAGCTGCACTCCTCGGGTCCGGATTGTGCAGTCTCTTGCGGTTTCGCCTTCGCCATCATCGTCCTCCCTTAGCGGCTCTCGAGATGCCTCGGCCGCTTCGTGTATTCCCTGACCGCGTCGGGATCGAGCGTGACGCCGAGGCCCGGCGCCTCGATCGCATGCGCAAAGCCGTCGCGGATCGGCAATTTCTCGCGGATCACGTCGTGCTCGAAGTACTTCACTCCACAGACGTCGCTCGCATGGCTGATGCGCGGCGCTGCGATTCCCAGATGGATCTGCGCCGCCGTGCCGATGCCGAGCTCGGGCATGCTCCCGATCGTGCAGCCGACGCCCGCAAGCTCGGCCATCTCGAAAATCTGGCGCGCCTTCATGAGGCCGCCCGCCTCGGAGACGTAGACATTGAGAACGTCTGCAGCACCCGCCGTGATCACCCGAAAGGCATCGGCAGGCGACCACACGCTCTCATCGACCATGATCGGGACGTTGACGAGCGAGCGCAGCAGTCTGAGATCTGCAAGCGACTCCGCTGGCAGCGGCTGCTCGTATAGCTCGACGTCGTAGGCTTCCATTGCGCGGATGTGAGCGAGCGCGGTCTTGAGCTGGGGCCAGCAGGCATTGGCATCGACACGGACTTTGATGTCCGGCCCCGCGCCCTCCCGAACGGCTTTGACCGCGGCAATGTCGGTTTCCATGGACTGCCCGGCCTTGACCTTCAGCGTTCGGAAGCCTTCGGCGACGAGCTCGCTGGCAAGTGCCCCCATCTCGTCGGGTGCTCCGTACATGACGGAGAAGCTCAGCGGGATTTTCTCGCGCCGCTTGCCGCCGAGGAGCCGGTAGGCGGGCATCCCCAGCGACTTACCGAGCGCATCGACGAGCGCCATCTCGACGCCGGCCTTCGCCGGCTCCGAGCGGTCGAGCAAGGCATCCATGATGGCGGCCGCGGGCGTCACGTCGCGCGCATCGAGCCCTTTCAAGGCGGGTGCCAGGATGTCATTCACCTCATAGGCATAGACCTCGCCATGGCGCTGGAAGACCGAGCAGATCTCGCCGATCCCCGTCACGCCTTCGTCGGTCTCGACCTCAACGAGCGCATAGCGCGTCACGATGAAGTCGCCCTGCGCCGCCTTGATGTGGCGTCCGTAAAACTTGCGGAACGGAACGAAGAGCGGCGTCGCTCGAACCTTGCTGATGCGCATTCGCAATGCCCTCCACTCATCTGCAAATCGACATTCGAAACGAGACAGCAGGCGCGATCAGAACCTGGTCTCGAGGCATCACGTCAAGCAACCGCAGGCGGTGGCGACCACCACCATCGTCCACCGACCACCACGCCGGTCGAAGTCAACCGCTGGCGACCCTCGATGTGCTCGCCGACCACGTCGACATAGTCGAAACGCCCTTCCTCCAGCTTGAGGACGGTGGCATCACCGGCCGAGCCTGGCTTCAGCGTGCCGAGCTCCGGACGCCGGAGCGCGAGAGCCGCGTTGATCGTGGATGCGGCGATGACATCACGGAGCGGCATGCCGAGGCAGAGGAACTTGGAAAGCGTCGTGGTCTGGTCGAAGGCCGGGCCGTCGATGCAGAAGGCGTGGATGTCCGAGGAGATCGTATCGGGCTCAAAGCCGTTCGCGAGCATGGCCCGAGCCGTCTTGAAGGCGAACGAGCCCATGCCATGTCCGATGTCGAACTTGACGCCGCGCTCGCGGGCCCGGAGCACCGCCGGCCGGATGGTGCCCTGGGCCGTCGCTGGTGAGTTCGGGAACGGGCGGAAGGCATGAGTGAGGATGTCGCCGGGCCTGAGGAGGTCCACGACTTCCTCGTAGGTGGGAGGCGGCTCGTCGATGTGGGCCATGAGTGGCATGCCGACCTCGTCCGCCACCTGCAGGGCGATCTTCAGCGGCGCGACGCCGTTGGGGCCCGAGGCGAACCGGCCGACGAGCACCTTGATGCCGACGATGACGTCCCGGTTGGCATCAGCCACTGCAACGGCGGCGGTGGGGTTCATGAGCCGGAGGTCCTCGCTTTCGCCCACATTGATGCCGGGCGCAAAGCCGAAAATGCCGCCATGCGATACGTGCAGATAGGCGAGGATTCGGACCTGGCTCGGCTCGATCACGTGCTTGCGGAAGCCGGCGAAGTTGCCGGGTCCGGCGCTACCGGTGTCGACCGCCGTCGTGACCCCGCACTTGCGTGCGAACTCCTCGGCATCGATCGAATGCGCGTTGGCGCCCCAGTAGACATGCGTGTGGATGTCGATGAGGCCGGGCGTCACGATCGAGCCCGCCGCATCGAGCACGACCGTGCCCGGCCCAGCCGGAAGGCCCTTGCCGACGGCCGCGACCTTGCCCTCGGCGAAGGCGACGTCGGCCACGCCATCGAGGCCCTGGGCGGGGTCGATGACGCGTCCGCTCCTGATGATCAGCTCGTATGGCATGGGTGGTCGACCTCGCTGGGTGGTTGCGGGCTCATGCACCGAGCGCGCGCAAGTGGCGAACCGGGCGGCCCGGCGCGATCCTCTCGGCCGCGAGCATGATGCCGGCCGCGTCGATCCCATAGTGGCGATAGAGATCCGCGATGCTCCCGGTCTGACCGAAGTGCTCGACGCCGAGCGAACGCGTGCGATGGCCGCAGACCGCGCCGAGCCAAGCAAGCGTTGCCGGATGGCCGTCGAGAACCGTGACGAGTGCGGCGTGTGGCGGCACTCCGGCAAGCAGCCGCTCCACATGCGAGCGGGCCGCGATCTGGCCGCGCTCACGGGCGCGCTGGGCCGCCGTCCAGCCCGCATTCAGCCGGTCGGCCGACGTGACTGCGAGCAGGCCGATGTCACGGCGGTCCTCGCCGATGAGGCCGACTGCCTCGATTGCCTCGGGCGCGACGGCGCCCGCATAGGCGATCACCAGCTCCGCATTGGGACCCGGCCGGCGCATCCAGTAGGCGCCATCGACGATGTCCTGCTCGAGATCAGGAGTCATCGCCCTCTGAGGCTGCGCCAGCGGCCGCGTCGAGAGCCGCAGATAGACCGAGCCGCCCGTCTGGTCACGCAGCCAGGTGCGCTCGTCAGGATCGCCCTCGCCGCTCCTCTGCATGTAGTCGAAGGCAAAGCGCAGGATGACCCCGAGCTCATCGAGGAAGGCCGGCTCGAAGGCGCACAGCCCGTCCTGCGCGATGCCGAGAAGCGGCGTCCCGATCGACTGGTGCGCGCCGCCTTCGGGCGCCAGCGTGACGCCGGAGGGCGTTGCGACCAGGAGGAAGCGGGCATCCTGGTAGCAGGCATAGTTGAGCTGGTCGGCGGCGCGCAGGATGAATGGATCGTAGACCGTGCCGATCGGGATCAGCCGCACGCCGTTGATCGCATGTGAGAGGCCCAGTGCCGAGAGCATGAGAAAGAGATTGGATTCGGCGATGCCGAGCTCCAGGTGCTGGCCCTTGGGCGAGAATTCCCAGGCGAAGGTCGAGGGGATGCGCTCGGCCTTGAATGTGTCTGCGAGCGCGACCTTTGCGAAGAGGCCGCGGCGATTGACCCAGGGCCCGAGATTGGTGGAGACGGTGACATCGGGCGATGTCGTGACGATGCGCTCAGCAAGCGGAGTGTCGCTTCGGGCGATCTCATTGAGGATCTGGCCGAAGCCCATCTGCGTCGACACCGGCGCATCCGAGCGTGCCGGCATCGGAAGCATCGGATCGACAGGCACTGCTGGTGCTGTCAGCCGCCGCTCTCCCGCACAAAAGAACGGCGCATCCTCGATAAGGCTCTGCAGCCGCTCGGCCGGCAGGCGTGCTCCCTCCCAGTGCTCCCACTCGTGTCCCGGCCGCACGCCCATGCGTTGGCGGAAGGCTTCCATCTGGGCCGGCGTCATCAGCCCGGCATGGTTGTCCTTGTGGCCGGCGAGCGGTAGACCCTGGCCCTTGATGGTGTAGGCGATGAAGAGCGTCGGGCGATCATGGCGGGAGGCGGCCTCGAAAGCGTCCATCAAGCTGGCGACGTCATGCCCGCCGAGATTGCCCATGAGGGCGGCGAGTTCCTCGTCCGACCGACCTCCGATGAGGCGCGTCGCCGGCCCCTGGTCGCCGAGGTCATCGAGCAGACGCTTTCGCCAGGCGGCACCACCCTGGAAGGTGAGCGCCGAATAGAGCTGGTTCGGGCAGCGGTCGATCCAGTCCCTCAGACGCTCCCCGCCGGGCTCGGCGAAGGCTGCCCGCTGGAGTCGGCCGTGCTTCAGGATGACGACGTCCCAGCCGAAGCTCGCGAACATCTGCTCGAACTTCTGCCAGAGGCCCTCGCGGATGACCGCATCGAGCGACTGCCGGTTGTAGTCGACGATCCACCAGGTGTTCCTGAGGCAGTGCTTCCAGCCCTCGATCAGCGCCTCGTAGATGTTGCCCTCGTCCATCTCGGCATCGCCGACGAGAGCGATCATGCGGCCCTCGGGCCTGCCGCGCATGAAGCCGTGCGCGGTCACATAGTCCTGCACGAGGGAGGAGAAGAGCGTCTGCGCGACGCCGAGCCCGACCGAGCCGGTCGAGAAATCAACGTCGTCGGTGTCCTTCGTGCGCGAGGGATAGCTCTGCGCGCCCTTGTAGGCGCGGAACTGCTCCAGCTTGTCGCGGGTCTGCCGGCCCGCCAGATACTGGATCGCGTGGAAGATGGGAGAGGCATGCGGCTTGACGGCGACGCGATCCTCAGGCCGCAGGACCGCGAAGTAGAGCGACGTCATGATCGCCGCGAGCGAGGCGGAGGACGCCTGATGCCCGCCGACCTTGACCTCGTCGGGCGGGCGCACGTGGTTGGCGTGATGGATCATCCAGGTCGAGAGCCAGAGCACACGGCGCTCGATCTCGGTGAGGGCCTCGATGCGCGGGTCGGTCATGGGGGAGACAACACGGGATCAATCCTCGAAGGCCGACGTCTCGGACAGCACGCGGATGCCAAGCTCGACATCCTTGCGGGTCGCTTCGGAGGCGGCGCCAGAGTCACGCCGTTCGAGCGCGGCGATGATCTCATTGTGGAAGGAGCCGCCACGCGCCACGCTCCTGTCGGTGTAGAGCCCCTGGATCGGGCCCATCTGCAGCCAGAGGTTCTCGATGATGGAGAGCACGACGGAAGCTTCGGCCGCGCGATAGACCTCGAAATGGAAGGCCTGATTGAGCTCGAGATAGCGAGCGACCTCACCGTCGGCGAGGCAGTACTGCATCCGCACGTTCAGTGCCTTCAAGGACTTCAGCCCGGCGGGCTTGATCCGCTCGGCCGCGTAGCCGGCTGCAAGGCCCTCGAGTGCCAGCCGGAGATCGCCGATCTCATCGAACCGCGACCGTGTCATGCGCGGGATGCGCACGGCACGCTTGGCCCTGATCTCGACGGCTCCGGCCGCCGCCAGCCGGCGAAGTGCCTCGCGGACGGGCGTCGTGCTCGTGCCGAGCAACTCGGCCAGCCGATGCATCGACATCGTCTGCCCGGGCTTGAAGGCGCCCGCCATGATCTGCTCGGCGAGCCGCTGGTACACGCGATCGTGCAGCGTCTCGACGCCGAGCGGCGAGAGCACTGTGAGCGCATCCTCGATCGCTTGCCTGCTGATGGTCATGTCGGGATTGCCAAACTGGAAATCTGTGATCTATGATCATACTTATAGTGCACGACGCTGCCCCCACCAAGTCGAATCCACGCCATCCCTGCCGACACGATGGAGATCGCTGCGAATGTACACCAACCCCACCCGGCTGTGGACCGATATAGACCTCGAGAGGGAAGGCAGGCAGGTCGGCACACTCAATCTCCCCCACTCGGTGACGCGCTCGGCCTATGGACACATCCAGATCCCGTTCGCGGTCGTGCGCAACGGCGCGGGCCCCACACTCGTCCTGATGGGTGGCAGCCACGGCGATGAGTGGGAAGGCCAGATCGCGCTCGCCAGGCTGATCCGGAACCTCCGCCCCGAGAGCATCCGCGGCCGGGTCATCATCCTGCCGAGCGCCAATTTCCCGGCCGCGCGCGCGAACATGCGTGTGAGCCCGCTCGATGCAGTCAATCTCAATCGCGCCTTCCCGGGCGACGCAGACGGGACGCCGACCCAGCAGATCGTGCACTACATCGACACAGTGCTGATGCCCAAGGCCGACGTCTATGTCGACCTGCATTCGGGCGGCGCATCGTTCAACTATCTTCCCTGCACCTGGGCGCACGTCATCGGCGACAAGGACTACGACGCCCGCAGCCTCACCGCGCTCGAGGCCTTTGGCGGTCGGCTCGGCATCATCCAGGTCGGCTCGGAGATGCAGGGGTTCGCCGGCACGTCGTCGGTGTCGGCGCTCAGCCGCAAGGTCATCATCCTTTCGGGCGAGTATGGCGGCGCCGGATCGGTCTCGCCCGAAGGCATCCGGATCATCTCCGATGGCATCGAGGGCCTGATGGCGCATCTGGGAATGACCGGGGCGAAGGTCAGGCCGAAGGGCAAGCCCATGCGCATCGTCAATCTCGATGATCCCGCGCTCTTCCTCTACAGCTCCTCCTACGGCGTCTTCGAGCCGGCGAGAAAGCTCGGCGAGGAGGTCGAGAAGGGAGCGACCGCCGGCTTCATCCATTCGATCGAGTTCCCCTGGCAGGAACCGGTCGAGATGAGGTTCCGTGCTTCGGGCCTGCTTGCCGCGCAGCGGACCATCGGCCAAGTCGAGCCGGGCGACTGCCTGCTGCATCTCGTTGCCGATTCGAGACCGGGCTGAGGCCGGGACACTGGATACCCGCACCAGTCCCGTTGCGGATCGGCTTGCACACCATCGAGATTGAGGAGACGACCCATGTTCATACGCACGTTCGAAGAGCTCGCGCGGCTGGGGCGCATCAAGTCCCCGCTGCCCGGCGATGTCGTTCGCTCAGCACGTTATCTGACCGCGGCAGACGGCATGGGCTTCTCCTACAACGAGAACCGCTTCCGGAAGGGAACGGAATCCGATTTCTGGATGAAGCACCATTGGGAGGCGACCTTCATCGTCTCCGGCAAGGGCGAGTTGAGGGATTTGACGGGCGGAAAGAGCTGGCCCCTCGATCCCGGGGTGCTCTACGTCGTCGGCCCCAACGATCCACACCGCCTCATCATCAAGGAGGACATGGTCCTCACCAGCACGTTCTGCCCGGCACTCAGGGGAGACGAGGCGCTCGACGAGAACGGCTCCTACATGCCGAGCGGCCCGCTCTGGCAGACGGACCGACGGATGTTCGTCAAGCGGGGCGAGGAAATGCGCAACGCCGGCAAGGAGATGGTCGTCGCCAACGGCCAAGCCCGCACGCTCAGGATGCTGACCAAGGCTGACGACATCGGCTTCGGATTCTCCGACGTCAACTTCGCCAGGGGGGCCGAGGCCAAGCTCTGGTACAAGCACCATTGGGAGGCGAACCACATCCTCTCGGGAACGGGCGAGGTCGAGGATCTGACGACCGGAGAGACATGGCAGCTTGGCCCCGGCGTCGCCTACAATGTCGGCCCGAAGGACCGACATGTCGTTCGCGCTCACACGGACCTCCACTACATCAGCATCTTCTGCCCACCACTCGTCGGCAACGAGCAGCACGACAAGGATGGCGCGCTCTCCCCGAGCGGCCCCGTCCCGCCCGGGCCTCCTGGATACTGAGGCCCCGTCGCCCGCTGCCTTTCAGCTGAGGCCGTTCGTCCAGTGGATATTGGCTCAACTGATGCTGCCGCACGACAATTGGACCGAGTAGCCGGTCCGGCGCCTCTGGTACTGAAACGGAAGTGAGAGCGGGAGCCGAGGAGAACCATGCCTATCAACAACCGCATCGCAGAGCTCGCTGAGGAGGTGGCCGTTTGGCGGCGCGATCTCCATGCCAATCCCGAGCTTCTGTACGACCTGCCGCGTACTTCGACGCTCGTCGCCGAGCGACTGCGGGCATTCGGCGTCGATCGGGTCGAGACCGGCATCGGCCGGGTCGGGGTCGTGGGCGTGATCGAGGGTAGCCGCGGCTCCGGACCGACCATCGGTCTCAGGGCCGACATGGACGCCCTGCCCATCCTCGAGGCGACCGGCAAGACCTACGCCTCGCAGTCGCCTGGCCGCATGCACGCCTGCGGCCACGACGGCCATACGGCGATGCTGCTCGGGGCTGCCCGCTACCTTGCCGAGACCCGCAACTTCGCTGGCCGGGCGGTCGTCGTCTTCCAGCCTGCCGAGGAGGGGGGCGATGGTGCCAGGGAGATGCTCGAGGCGGGCCTGATGGAGCGCTTCGGCATCGAGGAGATCTATGGACTGCACAACTACCCCGGCGTTCCGGTGGGCGGCTTCGCCATCCGGCAGGGGCCGCTGATGGCCGGCAGCAACCAGTTCCACATCACGATCACCGGCCGAGCCGGCCATGCCGCCTGGCCGCACGACTGCCTCGACGTGGTGCACGCCGGCTCGCAGCTCGTCGTCGCCCTGCAGGGAATCGTCGCCCGGACGGTGGATCCGGTCGGGGCTGCCGTGATCTCGGTGGCCATGTTCCAGGCCGGCAACACGTTCAACATCCTGCCCGACAAGGCCGAGCTGCGCGGCACCTGCCGGGCCCTCGAGCCAAGCGTGCTCGACTTCCTCGAGCGGCGCCTGCTCGAGGTGGTCGAAGGTGTCGGCAAGGCGTGCGGCGTCGAGATCGCATTATCCTCCTTCCGCGACGGCCCGCCGACGATCAACAAGCCGCGCCAGACCGAGCATGCCTTGAGCGTCGCCCGCGAAATCGCTGGTGCCGCCCAGGTCGATGCGACCTGCCCGCCGGTCATGGGATCCGAGGACTTCGGCTACATGCTGGAGAAACGCCCAGGAGCCTTCATCTTCCTGGGCAACGGCGACAGTGCCCGGCTGCACAATCCGGCCTACGATTTCGACGACCGTGCCATCCCCTTCGGCATGTCTTGGCTGGCCGGCGTCGTCGAGCGGCGGACGTGAATCCGCGGTTGGGGGCGTCGGCATGAGCACGAGCCAGTCGCACATCGCGTCAACCTCGTGCGCCCGCCGGCCATGGTCTCTTGCGCCTGTATGGCCGATCCCGGATCAGGTTGAGCAATGGACAGAGCGGCCCCGTCCCGCCCTGGACTTCCGGGATACTGATGTCCCGTCGGTCCTTGCCATTGCAGCGAACTATGGTCTATGATCACAGTTGAGATGGATCTTCGGGGTGTTTTGGGATGGCGTCGCCGCGTGAGATCGACCAAGGCTGGCTTCTCCCGGAGGCCGGTTGCGGCTCGGCGAAGATCGCGATTGACTGGGATGCCGACGGCAGGCACGTCGGTGCCCTGCGCATTGCCCTCCCGGCCACGGGCGAAGCCTGGTCGAGCGTGCAGATCCCGATCGTTTGCGTCCGCAACGGTCCCGGCCCGACGCTCCTGCTGCTCGGCGGGACACATGGCGACGAGGCCGAGGGGCCGGTCGTCCTGTCGAGGCTCGCATGCGAGCTCGAGCCTGGACAGATCAAGGGCCGCGTCATCATCGTGCCGGCCCTGAACCTTCCGGCGGTGGAAGCCTGCGAGCGCGGGGCTCCCGTCGACGGCCGTGACCTCAATCGCTGCTTTCCCGGCCGGCCCAATGGATCGCTCGCGGAGATCATCGCCCACCATGTCGACACTTCCCTGCTCGGCCGCAGCGACACCGTCCTCGATCTCCATGCCGGCGGCAGGCCGCTGCGGTTCCTGCCATCGCTCTGGCTGCTGGAAACAACGGATGGCGCGCTCTGGCAGCGGACTCTCGAGGCCGCAAGCGCATTCGGAGCACCGCTCGTCGTCGTCTCGCCCTCGCTAGGCGGCGACATGTCGGAATGCACGGCGCGACACGGAGCGGTCTATCTGTCGACCGAGGCTGGCGGCGGAGCAACAGTCGACCCCGTCGTCGTGAGATTCAGCGAGCGGGGAATTGGGCGTGTGATGCAGCACATGGGGCTCGTTGCGTCGCAACGGGCTCCTTCCTCCGACGAGGCTCGGTCTCGGCACATGCGCGTCGCAGGCGGCGCGAATGTGGTGATGGCCGCTGAGCACGGCCTCTTCGAGCCTGCGGTTGCGCTGGGCGACCGTGTCGAGCGCGGGCAGATGATCGGACAGATCCACCAGATCGAGCAACCGACCGAGCGGGCCCGGCCGGTCGTCTCGCCCATCGAGGGGATGGTCTACGGCCTGCGCTGGATCGCGCATGTCCGCCGCGGCGCCAAGGTCGCGGTCGTCGCAACCGATAGTTGAAGAGGTCCGGCCAACCGAGAAGCAGCGCGTCATCTGCAAGTTCAATGTGCAACACCTGGGAGGAAACCATGAAGAAGCCCGATGCATTTGAGTCCATGAAGCAGGCCGTGGCCAAGGGCCGGATGAGCCGGCGAGAGTTCGTGCAGCTCGCACTCGCCGCGGGCGTTACCGCGACCGCAGCGCAGACCATGTTCTCGAGCGCGGCGCGCGCCGAGCCCAAGAAGGGCGGTCATTTCGTCAACGCGCTGACGGGTGGAGGAACCAGCGATACACTCGACCCCGGCAAGATCCCCGACACCTTCCTCGCCAACTTCAACAACCAGATGCGCAACGCGCTCGTCGAGATCGGGGCCGATGGCAACATCAAGGGCGAGATCGCCGAGAGCTGGGAGGCGGGGGACGGCGCCACGACCTGGCGCTTCAAGCTGCGCAGCGGCGTCACATTCCACAACGGCAAGACGCTCGACGCCAACGACGTGGTCGCCTCTTTCAATCACCATCGCGGCGAGGGCAACTCGTCGGCCGCCAACAGCCTCGCCAAGCAGATCAAGGACGTAAAGGCCGATGGCGACACGGTCGTCTTCACGCTCGGTGGACCGAACGCCGACTGGCCCGTCATCTGCTCCGATTATCACTTCATGATCTGCCCGGCGAAGGCCGACGGCAAGATGGACTGGGAGTCGGGCATCGGCACGGGCGGATATGTGCTGAAGAAGTTCCAACCCGGCGTCGTCGCCAACACTGAGCGCAATCCCAACTACTGGAAGGCGAACCACGCCTGGTTCGATTCGATCGAGAGCCTCCTCATCACGGACGTCGTCGCGAGAACGAACGCGGTCGTCTCGGGCTCCGCTCACTCGATGTGCAACATCGACCTGAAGACAATTGGGCTCCTGCAGCAGAACCCCGCCGTGAAGGTCGTCTCGGTGGCCGGCAACAAGCATGGTGTGACCTGCATGAACTGCACGGTCGCGCCCTTCGATAATGTCGATGTGCGGCTTGCCCTCAAATACATCGTCAAACGCGACGAGATCGTCGCGAAAATCCTGGGCGGGCAGGGCGAGATCGGCAACGACACCCCGATCGGTCCCGCCAACACCTATCGCGCAACGGCGGACGAGCTGCCTCAGCGCCAGTACGATCCCGAGAAGGCAAAGTTCCACCTGAAGAAGGCCGGCCTCTCGACGCTGAAGGTGCAGCTCAACACGGCGAACACCTCCTTCCCGATCGACGCCGCGCTGCTGATCGCCGAATCGGCCAAGGCCGCCGGCATCGAGATCGAGGTCGTGCGCGAGGCCGAGGACAGCTACTGGGACGTGGCCTGGATGAAGAAGCCCTGGACCGGCAGCTACTGGAGCGGCCGCGCGACCGAGGACTGGATGTTCTCGCAAGCCTATGCCAAAGGCGCCGCCTGGAACGAGACTTTCTGGGACAATGCGCGCTTCAACGAGCTGCTGATTGCCGCGCGCGGCGAGCTCGATACGGGCAAGCGCCGCGAGATGTATGTGGAGATGCAGCGCATCGTGCACGAGGACGGCGGCGTGACGGTGCCCTACTTCCAGTCCTTCACGCATGCCGTCTCGAGCAAGATCGGACTGCCCGAGCAGATCGGCCGGAGCTGGACGAACGACTCCGAGCGCAATTGCGAGCGCTGGTGGTTCGCCTGACCGGCAGTACGCGCGATATCCCGAAGTGATTCCCGGCAGGCCGATATGTGGCCTGCCGATCCCGAAAGAACGGCTGGGCGCGAGCGACAGAGCACGGCGCGACCGTGCCGCCACTCGTGCGACCACGCGGGAAGCGAGCGGGCAGGTCGATGGCAAAGATCGTCGAGGTCGAGGTCATTCCGGTCGCGATGCCGGCGGACAAGAGCTGGTTCGAGTCGGGGCTCGACGAGACGCTCGTCGTCAGGTTGACTGACGAGAACGGGCTGCAGGGGATCGGCGACTGCTACGCCTCGCCCGCCGTGACGAAGCCCTGGTTCGACATGCCCTCCATGCACATGTGGAGCCGTAACCTGACCTCGATCCTGAAGGGCGCCGACCCGCTCGAGCGCGCGACCCTCTGGGATCTCATGTACGAAGGCACGATCTTTTCCGGTCGTCGCGGCGCCGCGATCCACGCCATCTCCGCCGCGGACATTGCGCTGACAGACCTCGCCGCCCGGCAGGTGGGCGTGCCCGTCTGGAAGTATCTGGGAGGCGCGCGGCGGCCCCACTGCACGCCCTATGCCACGATCTTCCCGGGCATGGCGCGGGGAAAGCAGACCGTGCGCGACCTCATGAAGATCATCGAAAAGCAGTTCAGCCAGGTCATTGAGGGTGGCTACCGCGTCGTCAAGATGGAGGTGCTCTTCTATGACCTCTGCTCGGATACGGAGCTGATCGAATGCATCAGAGAGGGCCGCAAGATGGTCGGCCCCGAGATCACGTTTGCCCTCGACTTCGGCTATCGCTGGAGGCACTGGCACGACGCGAAGTACGTCATCGATCGCATCGCCGACTGCAACATCTACTTCGCGGAGGCCCCGCTCCAGCACGACGACCTGCCAGGCCACAGGCATCTCGCCAGCATGAGCCCGGTCAGGATCGCCGGCGCCGAGTTCGCGGCGACCCGCTGGGAGTGCCGGGACTGGATCGAGACCGGGGGCGTCGCGGTCGTGCAGCCCGGGATCACGCGCGCGGGCGGCTTCACGGAGATGATGCGCATCGCCGAGTTCGCCGACCAAAAGGGCGTGCAGGTCGTACCACTTGCCTGGCATACGGGAATCACGGCCGCGTCTGCGCTCCACTTCCAGGCCGCGACCCCCAACACGCCGGTGGTCGAGTACTTCCCGACCTACCTCTTCGACTCACCCTTGCGCGAGCATCTGGTGTCGCCAGAGTCCGAGATCAGGGACGGCAAGGTGAAGCTCCCCGAAGGCCCCGGTCTCGGTGTGACGCTCAATGAGGAGATCATCCGGAAGTACGGTCAAGGAATACGCAACTGACTGGAGCTCTCCATCTCGGGCATTGCCGCAGACTCGTCAGGCGCGGCTGGCGAAGCTCGATCACACCGGACAATGGACGGTCGATGTAGGATCTGTGCGAGCAACGCCCATGTCTCAGTCCTTTCCAGTCAGTCGGCCACTCTCGCCCGCCTGCGTCCGCTGACCGGCGCCGAGCGGCCCATGCGTCGCGCCAGGTCTGGGCACTGATGCAAGGACAGGCAGCGAGCCACAATCTCTTTGCGCGGAGTTCAACGGTGTGCGCCCCCTGCTGCAACTGCTCAGGGCCGCTCTGGATCAAGGGCGACCGTGCCGAGCGCACCCGTTTTCCATCCGTAGCCGAGTGTGAAGCGGACGACAAGATTCGTCTGGGCCACTGCCCATCAATCCTTCTTTTTTGGACGCTTCATTTCCCGAACGGATCGGCATGGGTTCCGGTGCGGGCGAGCAGCACCTCGTCGTTGGTGGCTCTGCAAATGAGCAGCCAGTCGGGCTCGATGCGGCACTCGCGCCAGCCTTTCCATTCGCCCTTGAGCGGGTGGTCACGACGTGCCGGCGGCAGCTGCTCACCGGCAAGCAGCGCGCCGACGACCGCATCGAGGAGCACGCGATCGTAGCTGCGCTTGGTGATGCGCTTGAGGTCTTTCTTGAAGGCTGAGGTGAGCTGGAGGTCTTTCATATCCTCCGTTACTTGCGCGTTTTGATGATGCGGCCAAACACCTCGCGCGCGGAACCTGTGTAGCGCTCGCCCTTGCCGGCGTCGAGCTCACGCATGGCGCGTTGCGTCTCCGCATTGGGGATGCGAGTCTCGAAGGGGATGCCCTGGCGCAGCACGATCTGGTGCAGGAGCATGGTGATGACGCCGGTGGTGGTGACGCCGACCCGGCGCAGCACCTTCTCGGCGCGGGCTTTCAGCTTTTCGTCGACACGGGCATTGATGGTCGCGGTCTTTGGCATGATTGCGTTGCTCCGGTGCGCCACATGGTGGGGTAGCGTAACACATCGGCATTACAGCGCAAACGCGTGGGTCTAGGCTCGGCATTCGCGTCACCAGGCGCCACCGCCCTACTGAGCCCCCTTCGCCGCCAGCCGCTCCTGCAAGATCCCGCTTTCCGCGATGATCTCGCCGACCAGGTGCTCGCGGCGGTAGGCCATGACGTGGACGCCGGCGACGCCCGCGATCTCGCGGATCTGCTGGATCAGCTCGATGCAGAGCTTCTTGCCTTCCTCGCCCGGTTTCGCCGCCCTCTCCAGCCGGTCGACCACGCTGTCGGGAATGTGCACGCCCGGCACGTTCGCCCGCATCCAGCGCGCCGTCTTGGCCGACGGCAGCGGCCCGACGCCGGCCAGGATGAACGCTTTCTCGTGCAACCCCATGTCGCGGGCGCGCTCCATGAAGCGGCGGAACAGCGCCACGTCGAAAATGTAGTTGGTCTGGATGAAATCGGCGCCAGCGCGGATCTTCTTCTCCATCCGGTTGGCGCGCAGCTCGTAGGGCGGGATGCAGGGATTTTCGGCTCCGCCCAGGAAGATCAGCGGCGGCGAGGTGATCTTGCGTCCCGACAGGAAGATCCGCTCGTCGCGCATGGTCTTCAAGGTGCGCAACAACGAGACCGAGTCGAAGTCGAACACGGGTTTCGCGCCCGGCTGATCACCGACGCCGACGCCGTCGCCCGTCAGGCACAGGATGTTGCCGACACCCATCGCGGCCGCGCCCAGCACGTCGCCCTGGATGGCGATGCGGTTGCGGTCGCGGCAGGAGATCTGCAGCACGATGCCGTAGCCTGCGCGCGACAGGATCGAGCAGATCGCCATCGAGGACATGTGGCAGTTGGCGCCCGAGGCGTCCGTCGCGTTGATCGCGTCGCACACGTCCTTCAACGGCTCGGCCGCCTTCAGCACGTCGCGCGGGTCGGCGGAATCGGGCGGGTTCAGCTCCGCCGTCACCGCGAACCAGCCACGCCGCAGCGTGCGCTCCAGGATCGAGGGCGAGCGATGGCCGGGCGGTGACACCAGTGGGGGGTGCAGGATCGGATCGTAGGGCTCTGGCGTCTGCAGTGCGGTCACACTGGCTGTTCCCCTGCCGGCTTGCTCGCCCATCTGTTCCGCTCCAAGCCCTGTCGATGCCGATCGAGGCGGGGGAGCCTAGCCAATGGCGCGCCTGAGCGCTGGGCTCAGGGGCGACATCGAAGGACGTGAACGGCGGCTCACCGTCGTGGTCAATCCGCCCACAGCAGCCCGAGCCGGAAGGGGACGGCCGCGAACGGCGGTGCGGCGACTTCCTCGTCGTCCCGGAAAGTGCGCCAGAGCAGCCACTTGCCCTCTGTCAGCTCGAACACCTCGAGCAACTTTTCCGGCGGATCCACGTGCCAGAGATGAGCAACGCCGTGGCGGGCGTAGAGGTCGCGCTTCTCGCCCTTGTCGTAGCGCCGGGTCGAGGGCGAGAGCACCTCACAAGCCCAGTCCGGCTCGAGCTCGAACCAGGCCGTGTCCGGCAGCCGAGGCATGCGCTCGCGGCGCCAACCGCCGAGCTCGGGGACGGCCACATCATCCTCGAGGTGCAGCTCGGGCTCGTCGAGAACCCACCATCCACCCGGCCCGCCAATGCCGAGCTGGAACGGTCCGGC
>JANNSW010000488.1:0-18232 GCA_031403055.1 Hyphomicrobiaceae bacterium
GTGCAGCTGTCGCCATAGGCGATCTGCGCAACGGCGTCCTTGCGCAGCAGAACCTGCGTCCCCGCCTTGGCGTCAACAGCCCCGGCCAATGGCGCGTAACCCGTGCCGGCATTGACGAAAACCTCGCCGCTCTCGGCCGTCACTGTCGCGGCCTCGGCAGCTATGGAGCCCATAGCGATCGCCGCAGCTGCGACCATCCACGTTGCTCTGCGCATCTGACACTCCTCCTGTAATTTTCTGTTCTGTGGGGGCTGTCGAGACGCCAACTGCATTGCGGCCCCTGAAACGTCTGCCTACTCCGCACACCGCAGCTGATATGTTGGGTACACAGATTCGCGCAAACTGGTAAGCAAAGTGTTGCCACACGTCCGACAAAATGCGGGAGATTGGCGACCAAGGTGTCGCAGCTGCGTCGAGGGCGGCCTCAAAGCCGCTCCAAGCGGAGCCCGTCGAGCCAGGCTTCACCCGAGATCAGCTGCTCGGAGGCGGAGCGGGCGTCGTGGAAGAGGCGCAGGCGCTGGGCGCGGCAATCCGCCCGGTCGGGGACATCGAGCTCGAAGGCGGTATCCGTCCAGTCCTGGAAGTCGCCACGGATGAGGTCGGTCTCGCCGATCGCGGTGGCAGCGCCGATGCACTTCGCCTGCCACCGCAGCCCGCGTTTGGCCACGATCTTGCCGCGAATGCGGGTGCCGAAGCGATAGCGTCCCGGCGGCAGATGAACGACCTGACCCAAATCGGGGAAGGTGATCCGGCCATTGCCGAAGCTGACATGAATGCCCTTCTGGCTCCCCTGTCCGGGTAGCGGGACCACCTCGACGGTCGCGTTCTTGCCGCGCGCGATCTGCCAGTCGAAGGGCAGGCCGGTCAGCTGGTGCCCGAAGGCGGAGTTGTTGAGGAGGCCGGCACTGGCGAGTTGATCCCCCGACAAGCCCTGCAGCCAGGTGTTGTAGGCGAGCTCCGCCTGATTGGTCTGGAGCAGATGGTTCAGATAGGGCGCCAGCTCCTGGTCGCTGACCGGCTGGCCGGTCTCACGCAGAGCCGTGATCAGCTCGGCCGGGATGGTGGGTTGTGTCACCAGCCGGGGCAGGGACGCGAAAAAGGCGAGCCGCCACTTGGGCCCCTTGGCGAGCTCCTCGATCAGGAGCTTCCGGCCTTCAGTATCGCCAGCCATCTGCCCGAGGTAGCTGATCACATAGCTGCTGAGCGATGGCCGGGTCTTCAGCAGCATGTCGGCATGCCGGATGGCGGTGCCGGGATCCCGGCGGCTGAGGGCGTCGATCAGCAGCCAGAACTGGGCCATGGCCTCGCGGCGGGAGCGCGAGACGGCCGCTTGCATCAGGGTGCGGACCCGAGCGGAATCGTCGGTCACCTCGGCGAGCAGCCGGAAGGCGCTCGCATTCAACGGCTCGCTGGCAATCGCGCGATTCGCCAGATCGCGGATCTCATCACGCAATGCGGTCTTCCCGGCCGCTGACCCCGGCGACGGATCCGCTGCGAGGGCAGGCTCGGTCGAGGCCGCGCCCTTGGTCCCGTCAGCGGCCTGCGCCTCCAACTCGCTGACCGTCAGCGCCAGCAGGCGCTCGCGCAGAGCCTCGGCCTTGCTGACGAGTGCTGCCGGATTGCCTGGGCTCAGCCACAACGCCAGATCGGGCGAGCCCGCTGCCAACGCAAAGGGCAGGCTCTTGGTGACGACGAGCCAGACCAGCACGCAGCCCGCGCCCAGCATGATGGCCAGACGCGGCCTGGCGTGTGGCGGAATGGAAAGTCCGGTCCAGGGCTTGCGCCCGGATCTCGATCGGCGGCGTCTCATTTGCGCAGACCTCTGACCAGCCGGAGAAAGCGCGCCAGCAGCCCTTCCCGGAGCAGTGGGTACATCACGAGCGATCGGCGGCGGTGGTGGCCCGAGCGCTGACGCCGAGATTTCGTGGCCTTGTGCGGGGCCGTCTTGCTGGGTCGGTGGGCGCGCGGCTTGGCGTCGCTCTGGATGGCAGCCGCGCGATCGTAGGTCGTGCGCCGCTCCTCGGTTTTCAGCTGCTCCCAAGCCTGCGTCACGCGATTGGCAAAGACACTGCGATCGATGCCTTTGCCTGCCCGGGCTCCGGCGATGAGATCGGGGTGCGACCATTTGAGCAGAAACGCCATGTGGCGACGGAGTTGGGCGCTCGGTGCACTCGAGTCCGCGCCGAGCGTACGATAGCTTTCGCAGCCCTGGCTGACGAGAACCTGCTCGACGAAAAAGCTCGCCGCCGATCTGACCGTCTCGCTGGAGCGACCGGTGGCGCGGCAGGCCTCTTCCACTGCCTGGGATTCGCCGGCGGCGACCTCGAGCAGAAAGGTCATGCCGCCCGGCAGCGGCTCGTTGCGCGCGCCATGGACCGAGACAGGGCTCTTGGCCAGGGCGAGCGCGGCATGAATAGCCTCGAGATCGCGCATGCTCAGGCCGCTCTGGATTCGGGCAGCTGCTGCTGGCCCGCATTCTGGTCGCCGGTCGTCCTGCCATAGGAGTAGGCGTCGTTGCCATAGCCATAACCGTATCCATAACCGTACCCATAGCCATAACCATAACCATAGCCCGCGGACTTCTGGTCGAACTTGGTCATCACGAAGCCGACCATGTTGCCACGGCCGATCTGCAATCGGCGCAGTGCCGCGATCAGCGATCCCTTGCGCTGCTGGCCGGAGCTGACCACGAACACGGTCGCCGCCGCGACGCTCGACAGCAGCGGGGCGTCGGCCAAGCCGAGCACCGGCGGGCTGTCGATGACGATCAGATCGAACACCTCCAGACCGACCGAGACGAGCGAGAACATCCGCGTGCCGCTGAGCAGATCGGCGGCATTGGGCGGCAACGGGCCCGATGCGATCAAGGCCAGCTTGGGGTTATCCGTCGCCTGGATCACCTCGGGCGGAGTCGCCGCGCCGGTCAGGTAGTTGCTGAGGCCGACCGAAGCGTCGCGGTTCAGCTTGGTATGCAGCGAGGGCTTGCGCAGATCGGCATCCACCAGCAGCACCTTCATGCCGATCGCCGCGAAGTGGCGTGAGATCGCCAGCGCGGTCGTCGACTTGCCCTCGCCCGGACCGGAGCTGGTGACGACGATCGAGCGCGGCAGCCCCGATTCGGAGGCGAATTGCAGCGCGGTTGCCAGCGAGCGATAGGCTTCGGACACCGAGGATCTGGGATCGGCGAGCGCCTCGATCACTTCGGCGTCCTCGCCCGAGATCGGAATGATCCCGAGCGTGGCGAGGCCCGTCAGCTGCTCGACCTCCTCGGGCCTGCGAATGCGGTCGTCGAGCGTCTCGAGCAGGAATGCGATGCCAAAGCCAGCTCCCAACCCGAGCGCCAGCGACAACAGCAAGGCTCGCGACAGTTTTGGCTCGGAGGGGAAGCGAGGGGCGATCGCGCGCTCGACCACGAACACGTTGGTGGTGCCGACGCCGGCTGCGATATCGACCTCCTTATAACGCTGCAACAGGCCATTGTAGAGGTTGCGGTTGGTCTCGACCTCGCGCTTCAGGATGTTGTACTTGATGCCGAGCTTCTGCAGATCGAGCGCCTCGTTGCGCAGCTCCGCGATCCGCAGCTTCATGTCGTTCTCTTGGCTGAGGGAGGATTGATAGGCCGCCTTCAGCGAATCCTTGATGGTCGCCACCTCGGCCACGAGCTGGCGGTCGATCTCCTTGATTTTGTTCGAGATCTGGATCATCGCCGGATAGCTCGGCTTGAATGTCTCGAGCTTCTCCTGATAGTCGCGCGTGAGGTCGTTCTTGCGGGCGCGCAAGCCGTCGATGACGGTGTTGGTGAGAAGCTGGGGGATATTGATCGCGGTCGCAGCCTCGGATTGCGTCCACAGCTGCTCGTTGCGGATACGCTCGGAGATCAGCTGCCCGAGCGCCACGTTGGCTGCCCGAGCGCCACGTTGGCTGCCGCCAGATTGCTCTCGGCAACCGACGTCTTCTCGTTCACCTCGATGATCTTTTCCTTCTGGGCGAAATCGAGCTGGACCTGCTCCGAGGCTTCCAGGCGGATCTTCAACTGCTTGATCTGGTCCTCGAGGAAGGTCTTGGCGTAGGCGTTGGCCTCGAAGCGTTTGTCGAGTGTGGATGCAACATAGGCGTCGGCATAGGCGGTGGCGATCTGCTGGGCGCGCGTGGGGCTGGGGTCGGTGAAGCTGAGGTCGACGAGGCGCGAGCCGGTCACCGGCCGAATCTTGATGTTCTCAGCGACAATCTCGACCGAGTGGCGCTCCAGATCGGCGGCATCGGGCGCAGCGCCACTGCCGAGCAATTGGCCAATGCCCCGCGTCAGCGAGATGCTCTGGGGCTGCAGGAAGTCGGTGTTCTCGCTGAGGTGCAGTGCCGAGACGACGCGCTCCGACATGCCGCGGCTCTTCAGCACCTCCCATTGGGTGCGCAGGAACTCGAGGCCATTGGGACCGCTCACCTCGCGCGGCGCGGTCGCGCCGTCCTCCACCACCTTCATCGCTTCGCTATCGATCTGCAGCCGCACCGTCGCCGTATAGCGTGGCGTCTGCATCAGCGTGCCGATCGTGCCCAGCGCGAGCGCAACCAGAGTCGAGCCCAGGATGAGCCATTTCCGGCGCAGCACGATGTGGATGTACTTCTGCAGCGACTGGGCAAAACCGGGCTCGCCGCCGAAGCTGTCGGCCGGATAGCCCATCGGGGTGTAGGGGTCACGCAAAGCTGGCGCGTTGACAGCCGCCGGAGCGAGCTTGCCTTGAGTAGGCGTCGGCGGCGTGCCGGTTTCCCCATTATCGAGCATCGTAATCACTTGCCTCCAACGGACTGCGGACACTCGCGCACGATCTAAGCAGAGTTCGCCAAAGTGGTCTTCCCAGTTTGGCGATAAAACTCTGCGAAAACAAAAGAATCCAAGCAGGCATTCGTTGGTCTTCCAACGAAAGTCTGCTTAGAGTGCCGCGAACGCACTGGCGATCGGCAGCGCCTTGACGATGTTGCCAAAGGCTTCCTTGATAGCTGACGAGTTCACGACCACCACATCGCCCGCTTGCAAAGCCGGATCCTCGGCTGCGCCGCTGCGCACCTGCGCCAAGTCGAATCGGGCGGCGGTCCGCTTGCCCTCGATGCTGCGGAAGACGAGCGCGGTCTCGTCGGAGGTCGCGCTCGCGCCCGAAGCGGTGGCGAGGGCCTGCAACAGCGACATCCCGCCCTTGATCGGGTAGACGCCGGGCTTTGACACCGCCCCCTCGAGCGTCACATGCTGGCTGTTGTACTCCTTGACGAACACCGTCACTTGCGGGTTCTGCAGGTACTTCTTGCCCAACAGCGCCGTCAGCTCCTGCTCGACCTCGCGGGCCGTTCGGCCGGCGGCCTGGATCTCCCCGACCAAGGGCAGGTTCACCGTGCCGATGTCCGACACCTGAACGGATTTCGACAGGTCCGGCACCTTGAACACGGAGACATCCAGCACATCCAGCGCGCCGATCCGGTAGGCCGTGCTGCCCGGGGTCGCCGAGGACGTGAGCTGGGCGACCGCCTGCTGCACCTCGACGGTGTCGACGGCTCGAGCCCGTACGTCGGTCGCGGCCATGGCAGGCGAGGCCGTCGACGTGGCCTCGAGGTTACTGGCGCTGAAGCCCGCCTCGTGAACCGAAGAGGCGCTGCAAGCGCCGAGCAAGGCCGCCACCAGCGTCAGTGTGAGGAGTCCGATCGATTTCACTGCGACCTCGCGTTTCATGGGTATCCAGCTCGAGTTTGCGTCCACGTGGCGCCTCCAGATTCCGAGGCGCTTCGTTGGCGACGATGGCCTGCGGCCGCGTCACCACCAATCGTAAGGCCTCTTGCGATCCGACGAGTTTCTCCGCCGCCGCAAACCCGTCTGCGAGGTCCGGCGGCCGCGGACCGGCATTGTGCGCATCGCTCGCCAGGATGTGGACCAGTCCTTCCGAAAGCATGCGCTCGGCCCAGTAGCGCGGCCTGCGCCCGAATCGGCCTGCGAGCGAGCCCGAGGTCAGCTGGATCCAGACGCCGCGTGAGGCGAGTTGCTCGATCAGCTCGTACTTGCCTTCGATCCACCCGAGCCGCTCGGGATGAGTGAGGATGGGAACATAGCCCGCGAGCAGAATGGCGAAGAACAGCTCGTCGAGGCGGGCGGGTGCCAGCTGATGTGGCGGCTCGACCAGCACATAGCGCGATTCGGCGATCGTGAGCAGGCGCCCGCTCCTCAATCCGGCGACGAAATCGGGGACGGTGTGATTGTCGGCGCCGGTGACCAGCCGAAGCGGGATTCCAGCCTCGTCGAGAGCGGCCTGCAACGCAGCGACGGCCTGCCGGATCCCGGGGCCGGTGTTGTGATAGACGCCAGGCAGAATGTGCGGCGTGCACGCGACCGTCGAGACGCCTTGCGCCACGAACGCACGCGCCATGGCGAGCGAGGCAGCGCCATCGCTGGCGCCATCGTCGACACCGGGCAGGATGTGGCTGTGCAGATCGAAGAGGTTGGCTTGCATGTCCTGCTCATCGGAAACTGACTGATCGTCACGTCAGGCCAGAACAAAACACGAGGCAAGCCAGCATGAGCCCAATGGGGTATGACTCGACCTACGTCACGTCGCTGGCCTGCGTCTAAGAAAATCCGTCGTGTGGCTGCAACCATCCACAGCGGACTTCCCCCAGCCGAGTGACCCACCTTACTAATCTTAAAGTGATTCGCGCGCTTTCGAGTGCGGGATGTAACGCGTGCGGCTAGTGTTCCGTCCCATTCCTTCGATTCCGGCGAAGCTGGATCAATGAATGGAAAGACGGAGCACAAACAAAGAGTTGCCTAGTGGACTGGTCATTCATTAGGGGTGCCAAATGAATGATTCGGAGCACTGGCGGCAACCTGGGCGAATTTTTACTGTTGATGGCTGCACGCTGTTGGTGGCCTTCGGTGGGCGGGTGAGCTAGAGCATTTTCCGACGAAGTGGCGACCGGTTCGTCGAAAGAAAATGCGACGGAACAAGGTTCTGTGGCGTCAATCCGCGGTCGAGAACGATGATCGCCTGGGCTGGGCGGCGGCACGCTGCCATCGCCCGAGGGAGTGGGCATTGGAACAACGTGTGCTCATGCTCGGGACGGTGACTGTGCTGGGGCTGGCGCTGCTGCTTGGTGGCGCCACCAGAGCCGGGTTCATCGGCGATGTGTTCCTGCAACTCGTCTCCATTCCGCTGCTGTTGGCCGCAATCTGGCTCTGGCTCGGCGAGCAGACCGGCCCGGCGACCCGGTGGCGCTATCTGGCCGGCGGGCTCGCGCTCGCGGCCTTGCTGGGGCAACTGCTGCCGCTGCCAGCGGGCCTCGGGGCTGCGCTCAGCGCCAACCCGCTGGGAGCGGCCGAAGCCGCGGGGCTCCAGGCTCCAGGCCTCCAATCGGGTTGGCGGACCTTGTCGCTGACCCCGCACGCGAGTTGGGCTGCTATCATGTCGCTGATCGTGCCGGCTGCCATCGTGGCGTCGGTCGCACGCCTCGAAGCGCGCGCGCGGCTGCAGCTCTGCGGGGTCGTGCTCGGGCTCGGTGCGCTCGCAAGCCTGATGGGCTTCCTGCAGGTGGCCCAGGGCCCGCAGAGTGCCTTGCGCTTCTTTGCGTTCACCAATGACACCGAGGCGGTCGGCTTCTTCGCCAACCGCAACCACTTCGCGGCGCAGCTCTATGTGACGTTCGTGCTGGCGGTGGCTTGGCTGGCGGCGTGCGCCAGGGATTCGCTGCAGCCTGGCGCCCACCGGACCCGCGCCGTGTTCTGGCTCGCCGTCGCCGTTGCACTGCTGGTGGCGCTCACGGCCGGCATTGCCATGGCGCGCTCGCGGGCGGGCCTCTTGCTGTTCATGGCGGCCGTGGTGGCAATAGCCGCAACGATCACGGTCAACCGTCGCGAGATCCTGGCGCAGCCCGCGCGTGGGATGCGCGGCGCCGGCGCGATCCTGGTTGCGGCCATCGGCTTTGCCGTCGTGTTCGCGATCCAGCTTGGCCTCTACCGCATGCTCGTGCGCTTCGAGCGCGACCCGCTGGAGGATTTGCGCATTCCCTTCGGCTGGACCACACTCGCGACGATCCGCGAGAGCATGCCTTTCGGCACGGGCCTGGGCTCGTTCGTGCCGGTCTATGCGACGGTCGAGCGGGCCGGCGACGTGTTCGTCGGCTATGCCAACCGCGCCCACGACGACTTGCTGGAAGTCCTGCTGGAGACGGGCCTGCCGGGGTTGCTGCTGCTGGGGGTGTTGCTGTGGTGGCTCGGCACGCGCGGCTTGGCGATCTGGCGCAAGCCGCAGCCGGCTGTGGATACCGATCATCTCCTGCTGCAACGCGCGGCGTTTCTCGCCATACTCCTCCTGCTCGCCCATTCCCTGGTCGACTATCCGCTCCGGACAGGGGCGCTCGCCGCGGTGTTCGCGTTCTGCTGCGGAGTGCTGGTGGAGCCGGGGGAGGGGGCCGGCGGCGTCCACAGTGCCGTGCCCGGGCGGCGGAAGGCGGCGCGTACGCGCCCCGTCGGGCCAGCCGAGCAGGCGACGACGGTGCGTCCCGAGCCATGCCCCGTGGCAGCCCGTCAGCAATGGGTCGGCGGCGGCGATTGGCCGGAAGCGTGGCGGGCGGGGGGCGGAGAGCGTGAAGGGTTGGGGTAGGGGCCGGTCCAAATTTCACAGGTCCAACCGATACCGGCGATTTCGATCAGTAATAGAAAATTACAAGCACTACACAATACTGATGAGAATTAGCTTGTATGCTAAATTGAGCCCAAAATTTAGAGATAATTTGTCTAAAATCTAAATGCCTCATCGGAGTTAAAATTCGAAATGGACGGAAGTGTATTAAATATAAAACGTATTCTTGTTGTATATCAATATATTGCAACGTATAGATTACCCATTTTTTGCGAATTGGCTTCTTCAGAGCAATTTCAATTCGAATTCATGTCTGGTACGACAGGCGCCGGCGAGACACCGAAACTAGCGGATCGCAGGCAACTGGAAGAATCGGTGTTTCGATGGATACCCACCACAAATATATGGCTCCCAGGTTCCGTACTCTGGCAATCGGCTGTCGTTCCATGTGTATTTTCGCGTAGTTACGATGGAATAATTTTTTTGGGTGACATGCATTATATTTCCACGTGGGTTGGAGCCCTTGCTTCCCGTGCAGTCGGTACGAAGATATTTTTCTGGACCATCGGTATGCATAGACCTGAGTTCGGATTGAAGCTTGCCCTCAGAAATGCTTGGCATAGTTTGCCGTGTCACATTTTGGTTTATGGAGAGTACGCAAAAAACTTGATGTGTAGATCGGGTATCAGCAGTAATCGTATTGCAGTAATAGGAAATTCCCTCGATTTTAAAGAGCAGTCAAAACACTACCATGCGGTAGAAAAATTGGGAATACCGCAATCCGATACGCCGATGCTGGTAGCAATTGGGCGCTTGACGGAGCGAAGAAAATTAGATCGCCTGATAGAGGCGGTTGCGATACTTGGAGCGGATGGTGTGGTGACGAAGGCACGAATCATCGGGCAAGGCCCAGAGCGCGCCCGCTTGGAAGCGCTCGCTTCTGAGTTGAACGTGCGGGATCAGGTTCAGTTCGTCGGTGCCATCTACGACGAGGCAATCATAGCTCGGCACATGTATGAAGCGGACCTGTGTGTCGTTCCGGGCATCATCGGCCTTGGGGCAGTCCATGCACATACTTATGGAACTCCAGTCATTACCTGCGGAGATTGGGCGATCCAGGCGCCCGAAGCCGAAGTCATATCACCGGGTGAGACTGGTGGGTTCTGTGCTTGGGAAGATGCCCGTTCGGTGGCCCAAGCCATCAGAGTTTGGCTATCGAGCGGTCGGATGCGCCATGAGGCAAGGCACAAATGCCGCGCCGCCGTGGAAAAGAAATGGACACCGGTCAAGCAGCGAGAGGCCATCGAAGCTGCCATTGCGCCCTATTTCGAGCGGATCGGCTCCCGGTGAAGGACAACGAGTGCCAGCGTAACTGCATCGAGGAAAAGCCAGCCGAAAATGTAGGCCAAAGCCGCGCTCTTTGCAGAGTTGTCGGCTAGCGTAACAGCAGTCAGAATGACAACACATCCCCATGTGTATTTGGCCCAAACACGGTGCCAGTGTTTTCCTGTGGCCATGAGGTAATTTGATAGAACGCCCTGCGGCGCACTCAGAATAGCGGCCAACATCATGAGCTGCAATACTGTGTTATAGCGCGAATAGTCCGTTCCAAATATCGACAGTATCGAGGGAGCGAAAATTACTACTGGAACACAATAGATTCCAGCGGCAATTAGCGAAAGAACTGCGAATTGTGTTGTCTGTCTTTTGCGTAGACGATGGGCATTGTCGCCCTGCAAGCTGGCAAATTTCGGCAACGCGAACTGTGTCAACATGCCGGGCAGAACCATTGCCAAGCTAAAGGCTTGCAAACACAGACCAAACGCACCCACTTCCGAGGCCCCATTCGGGTGCCTGAAGAGCGTCGTCAGCAAAAACGTATTGACAGGCGCCCAGGCAATTGCCGCGATGCTGGCCGGGAGTGCTATCCTCGCCAATTGCCTAGCTTCCGCCATTAGCTGTGCCAAATCAATCCGGCCCAGCTTTGGGCCTAGTCGCATCACTGCGATACACGACGCCAGTGCGGCGCGAATCAACATGGCAGCGGCAGCGCCCCACAAAGCCAGCTCGGCTCCGACCCAAAATCCGCAGCCGACGACTGCGAAGACATGGATCAATCCGCCTGCGAGGCCGATCATGGCCAAATCCCGGTAGCGCTTCATGCCCTGTAGTCCGCCAGTCAATACTGACGCCAGGGCGGCTGCAGGTACATAGATCACGCCCGCGAGTATGAAGGGCGTCATGTTGCTGCCGGGAAACAATGCGGCGTTGATTGCGTGCACGCTCACATAGGATGCAATGCTTACGACCACTCCCAGCGCGAGGCACAGCGACGACGCCACCAGCAGAGCGGTCGCGACGGCTGCAAGCCCAAGCTCCGAAAGCTGCGCGACGCGCGTCGTGGTCGCGAGCGAGAAACCGAGGTCGACCAGGAGCAGAAGCGAGGTGAAGAGGCTGATGGCGGCAATGAAATGGCCAAAGTCGGCTACGCCAACCACTCGCGCAAGCGCAAAGGATGCGATGAATGGCAAGCCCCGATTGCAAAAGTAGGCAATGGCGTGCCAGAAAAATGCGTGCCGCGTTGGCGACCCAGCTCGAGCGTCTTGGCTCACAGCTTGGGCCCGCCCTTGTGCTGTGCAAATGTTCTCTGAAAGGACCCGTCGGCAAGGGAGCGTTTGTGCGCCGTGCGGTCCTCCTCGCTGCCGAAGCGCATGCCGACAACTCTCGCCGGCACACCAGCCACTACGGCAAACTCGGGAACGTCTTTCGTGACGACGGAGCCGGCCGCCACGATCGCGCCATCAGCGATCGTGGCTCCCGACAGGATGATCGAGCGAGCGCCGATCCAAACGTCGGTTCCCACAATGGTGGGACGTAGAACAGGCCGGCCAGAGAAGATGATCGGCTGGCCGACGGTCTGGAAGTTGTGGTCGTCACCCGTGAACAAAACATTGGGCCCGATCAGCACATAGTCCCCAAGCGTCACGTTAGGACCAATTCGGGCTCCCGGACCAATGTAGCAGTCGCGCCCGGTGACAAGATCTCGGGTGATCCATGCGGGCAGGCCAATCAGTGTGGTACGGTCGACCTGGTGAAGACCAAGCACAGTGCGAACCGATGCTTTGTAAAAGTCTCTTAGCATGGCACTTTGAGCACACTTGGTGCACGCTTTATTTGTGTTTCTCGACGTGGACCACTATGTCTGTTATTAAATGGCAATAACAACGTACATATGATGGCTGACACGCATGCGCCAAAAACAACATATATCACAAATAAATCAAGTCCACTACCACGGGCCAAGTAAAGAGAGAATTGCAATCCGCATATAATTAAAATAGTGCCAAACATATAAGAATTATTGGATTTGCTGACAGCAATAAGAAACACAAAATCCAAAATGTAGTAGAGGAATGCAATAAACAGCGGGGCATACCAGCCGAAATTCCAAACGGCTTCTCCGATACATGTTATCACAAAAGATCCGCCTATGCTGCGGAAATCAGGATTGGCATACAGTGTATAAAGTTGCAAAATAGAATCAGGTTTGTAACCAGCAATATCTCCAATAAATCCGATAAATAGAGGTCGGATATAGGTTTCTCCATTTGACGACATTTGTGGATACAGTAGTACCCCATCTACTGCATTATGTAAATGTAGAAACAAGTACGATGTCTCCATGTTTAGTGAAATCAAAGAAATTATCCTTGTGTCGGCAATGTAACTAGGTACCAGCAACAGGGCTGCTATGAGGCCACTATTTTCATGAAAACCACCGTAGCCGCGCATAATAGACATTGCAAGTATTAGTATAATCACAACAAATGTTGCGCCCGTTATAAATATAACAGTCTTCATTTTTATTTGTTTCAACTCATTGGCTCTGAAAATCATGTAAGCTGGGCCAACTAAACCGAATACAACTTCGCGCTTACTGTCAAAACTGTCGGCAGCTAGCGCGACGGATAGCAATGCCACAATAATCCAGCGCGCTTTATTTTTATCGATAAACAAAATATATACTAGAGTAGCAAATAACACCGTCTTCGTTTGCGACACAATTCCTTCTGTCAGTAATAACGATGCGGCAAATAAGCATGAAACTGTACCTATGATATAAATATTATTTAGAGAACGCTTTGTTACAGGGGTCAATATTGAAGTTGCATAATTCAGTCTGTGTGACGTGCGAGGGGAACACACAGCCACGCAATACAGAGTAAATAAACAGACTGTAATAATATAATATATTTCATGTACATTGCGCAAAGAGTAGAAAACGATTTCATCGTTGAGTTTGGCGATATTTCCAGAGCTGAACGCCATGCCACCTAGCGAAATGGAAATACCGATGTACATGAGAGTTAAGAATGATGGCTGCAATAGCCTTATCAACAGAAAATTGTGCCGCCACATATATAAATAACTCAGAATAATTATCTGTATGCCATAGGCAAATCCTAAGTAAAGACGTAATGTTTCAGTGTCTAACATTTGCGTAAAGTAATAATTGACGAATAAGCACAATGCAGCAACCAGCACCGCAGGACGAAGCGTATCTTTGTTATATGCAATCCGGTTCTGCGGTAAGAAGGGGTCTCCAGTCATATTTATGATGCTCAATGCTCTGATCTCATATCAAACAAAATGTTGAGTCGCATCCGCACCTCCCCGATTGCTCACGCACGATACATCGTGGACGACGGGGAAGCAATGCTAGTTGGTATGTTCGACGTAGCGCGCACACATTTTTTGTGTGCACTACGGGGATAACTCCCGGACCCGGCTTGTTTGCTAAGGCGTACGCGTGGCAGATGCCGCCATCTGGCTTGGTAGGTAGTGGTCGCAGTTCGCTGATTCACGCTGCCGCTTCCGCACCATGAGAACTACATCCCCATGAAACAAATCCTCCAGAGCCTGCGCACCGGCACGACCGAGGTCGCCGAGGTGCCTTGCCCCTCACTCCTTCCCGGCCACATCCTCATCCGCACCACACGCTCGCTCGTCTCGGCGGGGACCGAGCGGATGGCGCTCGATTTCGGCAAGGCCAATCTGATCGACAAGGCGCGCCAGCAGCCCGACAAGGTGCGGATGGTGCTGGAGAAGGTCCGCACCGACGGGCTGATGCCGACGCTCGAAGCCGTCCGCAACAAGCTCGATCAGCCGCTCGCGCTCGGCTATTGCAATGTCGGCCGGGTGGTCGAGGTGGGCGCTGGCGTGACCGGGATCGTCGCTGGCGACCGGGTCGCATCCAACGGCAAGCACGCCGAGGCGGTCGCTGTCCCGGTCAATCTGGCGGCTAGGATCCCCGACGAAGTCGACGACGAGGAAGCCGCCTTCACGGTGCTGGCGGCGATCGCGCTGCAGGGCATCCGGTTGATCCAGCCGACGCTGGGCGAATCGATCGCGGTCACCGGCCTCGGCTTGATCGGGCTCCTCACCGTGCAACTCTTGAAGGCGCATGGTTGCCGCGTGCTCGGCCTCGATTTCGATTCCGATCGGCTCGCGCGCGCCCGCCAATTCGGCGCCGAGGTGGTCGACCTGGCGGCGGGTGCCGACCCGCTGCGCGCCGCCGCGGCTTTCACGCGCGGCAACGGCATCGATGGCGTCATCATCACCGCCTCGACCAAGTCGAGCGAGCCGGTACGGCAGGCGGCGCAGATGTGCCGCAAGCGCGGACGGATCGTGCTGGTCGGCGTCACCGGGCTCGAGCTGTCGCGCGCGGATTTCTACGAGAAGGAGCTGACCTTCCAGGTCTCCTGCTCCTATGGCCCGGGACGCTATGATGCGGGCTACGAGACCAAGGGCCTCGACTACCCGATCGGCTTCGTACGCTGGACCGAGCAGCGCAATTTCGAAGCCGTGCTCGACATGCTGGCCGATCGCCGGCTCGACACCAGACCTCTCGTCTCCCACCGTTTCGCCATCGGGGATGCGGAGCGTGCCTATGCGGTGGTCGGCGGCGCGGAGCCATCGCTGGGCGTGGTGCTGACCTACCCCGATGTCGCGGAGGTGCCGGACGCCAAGGTGCTCGATCGCACGGTAGTCCTGAGGCCGGTTGCAGCCGCCAAGGCGCGGCCGGTACGGCAGGGCGGGAGTGTCTCGGTCGGCGTGATCGGCTCGGGAAACTATGCGACCGGCATGCTCATTCCCGCCTTCAAGTCGGCCGGTGCCCGGCTGCGCTCGGTCGCCAGCAGCGCCGGCGTCAGCGGCGTCCATGCCGGGCGCAAGTTCGATTTCGAGACCACCACGACCGAGATCGAATCGATGCTCGCCGACGAGGCGCTCGATGCGGTCGTGATCACGACGCGCCATGACACGCACGCTCGCCTCGTGGTGCAGGCGCTCGACGCCGGCAAGCACGTGTTCGTCGAGAAGCCGCTCGCGCTCGGGCACCAGGAAATCGATGCGATCGAGCGGGCGCGCGCGCGCGCCATGGCCGCGGGGCATACGCCACAGGTGATGGTCGGTTTCAACCGCCGGTTCGCGCCCCACGTCGTGCGGATGAAGCAGCTGCTTGCTGGTGTCGGTGGGCCCAAGGCGCTGGTGATGACGGTGAACGCGGGCGCGATCCCCGCCGATCACTGGACCCAGGACAAGGACGTGGGCGGCGGCCGCATCGTCGGCGAGGCCTGCCATTTCATCGATCTGATCCGGCATCTGGTCGGTGCCTCGATCCTCCATCACCGCCTGCACGCCATGCCGTCCGGGACGGGCGATACGGCCACGATCGAGCTCGGCTTCGCTGACGGCTCGATCGGCACCGTCCACTACTTCGCCAATGGCCACAAGGGCTTGCCGAAGGAGCGGCTCGAGGTGTTCGCCTCGGGCCGGGTGCTGCAGCTCGACAATTTCCGGAGCCTGACGGGGCTGGGATGGAAGGGTTTCGACAAGCTCAAGCTGTGGCGCCAGGACAAGGGCCAGGCGGCTTGCGTTGCGGCCTTTCTCGCGGCGGTCTCGGGCCGTGCGCCGGCAGCAATCCCGTTCGAGGAGGTCGTCGAGGTGAGCCGGGCATCGATCGAAATCGCGACTGTGGGGGAAGCATGATGGGCAAGACGGGCAGACTGACGAAGTGGATGGACGAGACGCTCTATCCCGAGAGCCGCAACAGCTGGGACGACGAGGCGTTTCGCCAGCGCATCCTCGCCTGCATCCGGCCGGAGCACGTCATGCTGGATGTGGGAGCGGGAGCAGGCATCGTCATGCAGATGAATTTCAAGGGGCGCGCACGCAAAGTCTGCGGCATCGACCTCGATCCGCGCGTCGTCGACAATCCGATGCTGGACGAAGGGCGCGTGTGCGATGCCGATTCGATTCCCTATCCCGACGAGATGTTCGACGTGGTGTTCGCCGACAACGTGCTCGAGCATTTGTCCGAGCCGGCCGAGGTGTTTCGCGAGGTGGTCCGCGTGCTGAAACCGAACGGTGTGTTCCTCTTCAAGACGCCGAACAAGTGGCATTACGTACCGACGATCGCCCGGATGACGCCGCACTCGTTTCACGAGTTCATCAACAAGCTGCGCGGTCGGGTGGCCGAGGACACGTTCCCGACCCTCTATCGGGCGAACACCAAGCAGGACGTCGAATCGCTCGCGTCGGAGACCGGCCTCGAGGTGGTCGAGATCGAGCGCCTGGAGCAGCGGCCGGAGTACATGCGGATCTCGGTGCCGACATATCTGGCGGGCGCCGCCTATGAGCGGATCGTCAATTCGACGAGCCTGCTCGAGCCGCTGCGGGTGCTGCTGGTCGGCAAGTTGCGCAAGGCTTCCGTTTGAGGCGACGCGATTGCTCCCAGCCCGCTCCACCATCCAGCCAACGTGACCCATGACCGCTGCCCGACTGTTCCATACGGTGCGACACCTGAAACCTGTGCAGGTGTATGGACGCGTCCTCGGACGGCTGGCACGGCCGCGAGCGGATACGTCCGATGCCCCGCCTGTCAGGCTGATGACCGGAGCCTGGGCGGAGCCGGCGCCGCGTCCGGCGAGCCTGCTGGGACGCTGGCGTGTCCGCTTCCTCAACGAGGAGGGCGAGATCGCACGGCAGCAGCAATGGAACGACCCGGCCAAGGCAAAGCTCTGGCTCTACAACCTGCATTATTTCGACGATCTGGCCACACCCGCCGACCTCGCGCGGCGCGCGCTGCAGCGTGAGCTGGTCGAGCGGTGGATCGACGAGAATCCGCCAACGGTTGGCAATGGCTGGGAGCCTTACCCGGTCTCGCTGCGCGTCGTGAACTGGATCAAGTGGGCCTTGGCGGGCGAGACGATGCCGGCCCATTGGCGACACAGCCTCGCCATCCAGACCCGCTGGCTCGAGCAGCACATCGAGTGGCATCTACTCGGCAATCATCTGCTGGCCAACGCCAAAGCGCTCGTGCTCGCGGGTCTCTATTTCGAAGGTGAGGAGGCCGACCGTTGGCTGGAGACGGGACTGTCGATCCATGCTCGCCAGTTGCCGGAGCAGGTGCTCGCCGACGGAGCCCATTTCGAGCTGTCGCCGATGTATCACGCCACGATCCTCGAGGATCTGCTGGATCTGCTGAACGCCGGCAGAGCCTACCGGATCGATCGGCGGCCGGTGCTCGCTGGCCTGCCCACGACGATCGAACGGATGCGGTGCTGGCTCGCCGCCATGACGCATCCCGATGGCGGGCCGTCGTTCTTCAACGATTCGGCTTTGGGCATCGCGCCGTCCCGCGGTGACCTCGAAGCCTATGCGGCGCGCCTGGGATTGGGTGGCGTGGCAGCGCCCGGCGAAGGCGTGCATCGGCTCGCGGCGTCCGGCTATGTCCGCATCGATCGCGGCGATGCTGTCGCCATTCTCGACGTGGCCGCGGTCGGTCCCGACTACATCCCAGGCCATGCCCATGCGGACACGCTGTCGCTCGAGCTCTCGCTCGGGCGCGAGCGGATCATCGTCAACGGGGGAACATCGGTCTATGCGCCTGGTCCGTTGCGCGAATCCCAGCGTGCAACGCGGGCCCACAGCACGGTCGAGATCGACGGCGAGAGCTCGTCGGAGGTCTGGGCGAGCTTCCGGGTCGCGCGGCGGGCGCGGGTGCGGGATTGCCGAATCGCTGTAGAGGGAAGCGAGGCGACCATCTCGGCCGCGCACGACGGCTATAGGCGCCTGAGCGGACGCCCGCTCCATCGCCGGACCTGGCGGATCGGAGCATCGACGCTCGTCGTGGCGGATGCAGTCGAATCAGCCGGCGCAAACCGTGCCGTCGCCCGCTTCCACCTGGCCCCGGGCCTAGCAGCGACGGTCGATCCTGGTGGCCGCAGCGGCGTAATGACGAGCCCGGCAGGGCGCGTCGTCAGGTGGATGGCAGACTGCCCGGCGCTAGTCGAGCCCGGCTGCTGGTATCCCGAGTTCGGTAAGGCGGTGACTGCCTCGACACTCGCCATCGCGTTCCAGGGTGGGCGCCTGACAACGACATTCGATTGGTCCTGACGATGCACATCCTCTTTCTCAGCGACAACTTTCCCCCCGAGGTCAATGCGCCGGCGTCGCGGACGCACGAGCATTGCCGCGAGTGGGTCAAGCAGGGCCACCAGGTGACGGTTGTCACCTGTGCGCCGAACTTCCCCAAGGGCCGCGTTTTCGACGGCTAC
>JANNSW010000489.1:0-7706 GCA_031403055.1 Hyphomicrobiaceae bacterium
AACTGACGCCGGGCAGGATCAATTGCTGGCCGAACAGTTCGACCGCCTGACGGGCAAGTTCAAGAGCGCCGCCAGATCCAAGTCGAGGAGCACCACCACCCAGGCCTCGTTCACCGATACTGGCGACACTGCCGCGCCCAAGAGCAAATCACGGCGCACCGCCAAGCGCCGCGCCAACAAGCGCAAGCGCAAGACCGAGGCCGAAGTCATCACGACCGTGCAGCCGGGCAACCGCGGCGCCTGACAGCCAGCCGGTTGCACAGGCCGGGATCAGCCCGGATCAGTAGCCGAACTGCTCCGACAGGATGCGCTCGTCGAGTGCGCGACCGGGGTCGAACAGCAGCTCGAGCGTGGTATCGTGCGCCTCCTCCACCTCCACACTCGCGACCGAGCGCACCTCGAAATGATCGGCAACGGCGCTGACCGGCCGCTTGTCCGCTTCCATCACCTCGATCCGGATCCGGGCCCGGTTCGGCAGCAAGGCGCCACGCCAGCGCCGCGGCCGGAACGGGCTGATCGGCGTCAACGCCAGCAGCGGCGAGGAGATCGGCAGGATCGGCCCGTGCGCCGACAGGTTGTAGGCAGTCGACCCGGCTGGCGTCGCCACCAGCACGCCGTCACAGACGAGCTCCTCCAGCCGCACCTTGCCATCGACCGAGACCTTCAGCTTGGCTGCCTGGTAGCTCTCGCGAAACAACGAGACCTCGTTGATCGCAAGCGCCTCGTACGCCACGCCCTTGCTGTCGCGCGCTGCCATTTTGAGCGGGTGGATGAGGCTGCGCTCGGCTTGCGCCAACCGCTCGATCAGGCCGTCGATCCGGTACTCGTTCATCAGGAATCCGACCGAGCCGCGGTTCATGCCGTAGATCGGGACGCCCGTGCGCATATGGTCGTGCAGCGTCTGCAGCATCAGGCCGTCGCCGCCGAGCGCGACGATCGCATCGGCCTCGGCAGTCGGCGCATTACCATAGCGCGCGACGAGCTGGGCCAGCGCCTCCTGCGCTTCGGGCGTGGGTGAGGCGACCAGTGCGATGCGCATGGTCGGGTCTGCTTTCGATTGGGCCCCGGTGGGGGAACGTCCCGGCATGGCTGGAGTGCTCGGCGGTTGACTGGTCATCCGCGCCCAGCCTCGCCCATGCACCGCTGCCGCACAAGCCCCACCATGATCGCGGATGCGGGGTGGGCGAGGGTCGATCCCGCCCCCTATCGCGACGCGCCCGATGAGGGGGCGTTGGGACCGGTCAATTATTGCGCGTTCTGGCATCAGGTCTATGGCCAATCTTCCACGACAAGACCTGGCACACGCCCGAATTCGCCGAGATTGCCGGTGACGACGATCAGATTGCGGCAGCGCGCATGGGCGGCAATCAGGGTATCGAGCGGGCCGATGGGCGCTTTGCGAAGCAGGGTCTTGATGCGGCCGAAGTCGGCGGCAGCAGCGGCGTCGAAGTCCAGGACGCACTGAAGCTGGGCCACGAACAGCTCGATCTCAGTCGAGTTTTCAGAAATTCGCTGTGAGTTCTCAGCGCCGTAGTGCAGCTCGGCCAGCACAATGCTCGAAATGCAGATCTGTTGGGCATGTCGATTGAGCCGGCCGGCCAGGGTGGAAGCCGGTGTTGCACGCATGGCGCGGAGCAGGTATTGGTGTCGAGCATGTAGCGCAGCATGGCGTGCTTCTGACCCGGCGAACCCCTACATCGGCTCGCGCACTTCAAACGTGCCTTGATCGCGCTCGGTCAGGAAATCATCGGACAGCCTGGACTCTCTTTCGAAATAGGAGTCCCACCTGTGGCCGAGCGGACTGATCACCCGGCTGTTGCCGACCTTGGTGATCTCAACCTCGTGCACGCCCTCGGGGAACGCAACGTCCTTGGGAAGCCGGACGGCCTGAGTCCGGTTGCTCTTGAAGATGACGGTCGTTGTCGGCATGGCTCTCTCTTTGTATGTCCGCGTTGGATATACGTTCATCCGATCAATGTCAATTCGCCATCCAACAGCGCCAGCAACTTTTCTGGGCCCACTGCCGTGTCATGTGGCGAACGAGCAATTCGTCTGGCTGCTGGGGGCGAAATGATGTGCGCCTTGCAGCCACGGGGCGGTTGCATGCGCCTGCTCGCGCGCGCTATTGTTCTGACTCATTCATTCGGTACCCCAAATGAATGGCCAGCCCACCAGCCACCACTTTGTTTGTGTTCCCTCTTTCCATTCATTGATCCAGCTTCGCCGGAATCGAATGAATGGGACGGAACACTATCTCGGTGCCGGATCGGGGAGAATGCGATGCGGCTGATCATGCTGGTGGCTTTGGGCGGGGCCGTGGGCTCGGTGCTGCGCTACGGGGTCAATTCCGCTGGCCTTGCCTGGCTGGGACCAGGCTTTCCGTGGTGGACGCTCGCCGTCAACGTGCTCGGCTCGTTCGCGATGGGGATCGTCGCGGCGGGGATGCTGCTGCGGGGCGGGTCCGATGACGTGCGCGCCCTGATGGCGACCGGCGTGCTCGGCGGCTTCACCACCTTCTCGGCGTTCTCGCTCGACTTTGCTCAATTGCTCGAGCGCGGGCAATCCGCGAGCGCACTGGCCTATGCCGGGGTGTCGGTCGCGCTTTCGCTCGCAGCCGTTTTCGCCGGCCTCGCGCTCGCCCGCGCGGTGCTCTGATGCTCGACATCGAGGATCTGCTGGCGCGGCGAGCGAAACCGAGATCGCCGGCGGGCTCGCTTGGCCCGCTGCCACCTGCTAGGAGGTGGTGCGCGCGATCGACGTCGGTTCGCGCTCGTCGAGCTGCGTCCGGCTCGGGCGCGCGCCAAGGAGAGCCGCATGAAAGGCCGCCGACCCAACCGACCGACCAAGAGCGCAGCCGATGCCCGCGGGCCGAAGCGCGGCGCCCGACCCGAGCGCGCGGCGCGGCCAGCGCGTTCACGGCCGGACCGTGGCGAGCCGGCCCGCTCGAAATCCGCCCGGCCGGCGCCAGAGCGTAGCGGACCCGCAGCCACGGGACCGGCCCGTTCCGGCCCACAGCGCAGCCGGACCGCACGCAAGGACCGCCCCCAGGACGCCGAGCCCACGCGCTCGCGCCACGTCCGCAAGGCTCATGCGCCCGAGCCCGAGCGCGCCCGCCCGGCCAGCCACCCGGTCGCACGGCCCGAGCCGCCTGCCGCCCCCGATCCCGCGCTGCAGCAGGTCCAGCACGTGACCGTCACCCCCGACGAGGACGGCATGCGCATCGACCGCTATCTCGAGACTCGCGTGCCCGGCCTCGCCTTCGCTCGCCTGCAGCGGATCATCCGCAAGGGTGAGCTGCGGGTGGGCGGCAAGCGCGTCAAGGCGAGCGACCGCGTCAAGACCGGCGACCTGCTGCGGATCCCGCCGATGCGGGATGGCGAGCCCTCGCAGCGCCCGCGCTCGAGCGAGAAGGATGGCGACACCCGCGCCTTCCTCGAGTCGATCACGCTCTACGAGGACGACGACGTGATGGTGCTCGACAAGCCCATGGGTCTGGCCGTCCAGGGCGGGCATGGCACGCCCCACCATGTCGATCAGATGCTGGAGGCGCTGCCCCAGCCGAACGGCCAGCGCGCCCGGCTGGTGCACCGGCTCGACAAGGACACCTCGGGCTGCCTGCTGATCGCCAAGACCCGGTTCGCGGCGGCCGAGCTTGCCCGCACCTTCCGCTCGCGCTCGGCGCGAAAGGTCTATTGGGCCCTCGTTGCCGGCGTGCCCAAGCTGCGCCAGGGCCGGCTCTCGACCTACCTCGCCAAGGATACCGAAGCCGAGGCGCGCGGCGAGGCCAAGATGCGCATCGCCCGCCACGGCGAGGACGGGGCGTCGCATGCCATCACCTATTACGCGGTGGTCGAGACCGCGGCCCGGATCGCCTCCTGGGTATCGCTGAAGCCGGTCACGGGCCGCACCCACCAGCTGCGCGCCCACATGGCCGAGCTGGGCAATCCGATCATCGGCGACGCCAAGTATTTCGCCCGCAATGATTGGGAGCTGCCGCCCGGCATGCAGAACAAGCTGCACCTGCTGGCGCGCCGCATCCGCGTGCCCCACCCCCGCACCGGCAAGCCGATCGACGTGACGGCGCCGCTCCCCCCGCACATGCGCCAATCCTGGTCGCTGCTCGCCTTCGACACCGACCGCTACGACCCGATCGAGGACGCGCCCGAGGAGTAGGGGAACGGCAAACGCAGGGCAGAATGCGTGTCGGCGGAAACGGATGCCATCCGCCGCGCGGTCCTTGCATCACCGCATCAGATGCGGTAGCATCACGTATGCGCACCACACTCGACATCGATGACGACGTGCTGGAAGCCGTCAAGGAGCTGGCGCAGGTCGAGCGAAAGACGGCAGGCGCCATGCTTTCGGAATTGGCGCGGAGAGCGATCCTCGGCGGCGCTTCCGACCCGGGGGGATTTGGTGAGGAAAGCCAGGCCGCGATCGACAGCGATTGGCCGACGTTTCCGCGCCGGCCCGGTCCCAGGCGGATCGTGACGAGCGCACTGATCGACAGGATCCAGGCGGAGCTCGATCGCGACGACGCCGAGCCCAAGGATTTAACCGAGCCGGGCGGCGCCGGTTGACGATGCGGGCGCTGCTCGACGTGAACGTGCTGCTCGCGCTGTTCGATGACGAGCACGTCTCGCACGACCGCTGCCGGGAGTGGTGGCATGGGCACGAGCGCCACGGTTGGGCGAGCTGCCCGTTAACCCAGAACGGCTTGCTGCGGATCGTGTCGCAACCGCGATACGAGCGTCCGGCCCTGCTGGCGGTGGCGATCAGGACGATGACGGCTTGGGCGGTGCCGCCCCAGCACGAATTCTGGCCCGACGACGTTTCGATCCTCGATCCCGGGCTGATCGATCACAGCCGCCTGCTCGGCCCTAGACAGCTCACCGACGTTTATCTGCTGGCGCTCGCCGTCAGGCATGGCGGCCGGTTGGTGACGCTCGACCGCGGCATCCCGCTCGCCGTCGTCCGCGGTGCGCGCGCCGGGCATTGCGTGGTGCTGTGAGGAGCAAGGGCGGAACAGCCCATCAACCGGCGGTGCCGGAATGCGTTTCTGAGGAAACGTCTCGCACACACCCATCCACCCGTCATCCCGGACCAAGCCGAAGGCTTTGATCCGGGATCTCCGCCACAGGCGCCGCCCTGCCGGCGAAGGTCCCGGATCGGCCTGTCTCGCAGAAAGCGCACTTCCGTCGCGACCGGCCGTCCGGGATGACGGGTTATGCCGATGTGTTCCTCGAGCGGCGCCCTTCGCGCCATATTCCGCCGCAGTGAGCACGGGCATCGAATTGGCGGAATACGCTCCGCACTTCTGCCCGACGCGCTGTCCCTGGTTTCCACAGAAGGCAACGAAGGGAAAAATCGGTATACTGTCCCGGGTTTGCCGTCCCGGGTTTGCCGGAATGACCCAGCCGGCGGCGAGGGAGCGGCTTGCCCGCATCCGAAACTATTCATTGGGCCGGCCGCTCCGTCCCCCATTTCTCGCTCCGCGGACCGCCGCGGAGGCCATTCCGCATGCGCGCACCTCGAACAACTCCAGCTGGCTCGCGTCGGGGCCGGCGTGGGGGATCCTGCGGCGGCGGCTGAAATCGACATGGCCGGCGAGCACGGGATAGCGCTCGCGGAACAGCGTCTCGGCCTGCTGCCGGCTGCCGACGAGGCGCTCCTCCCACCAGATCTCGTAGAGCCGGCGGGGATCGCATTGATAGCGCCGCAGCAGGTCCTTGCGCGGCACGCCGAGCCAGCGCGCGATCCAGATGTCGATTGCCTCGGCCTCGGAAATCCGGCCAGGCCTGCGGACAGGCGCGGGCGCGGGAGGGGACAGCTCGGCGAGGATCATGATAGACACGGGGGGCTCGAGCGAACAGATTGAGAGGCGTGAACATAGATGGAACATTGTGGCGAGACCACGGTTGGCCGCGGAGTGCGCAGATGATCCTCTTTCCCGCGATCGACCTGAAGGACGGCCAATGCGTGCGCCTGCGCCAGGGCGAGATGGCGGCGGCGACCGTCTTCAACGACGATCCGGCCGCCCAGGCCGCGAGCTTCGAGGCGGCGGGCTTCACCTATCTGCACATCGTCGACCTCAACGGCGCGTTTGCCGGGCGGCCGGTCAATGCCCACGCGGTCGAGGCGATCCTGGGGCGCATCCGCATGCCGATCCAGCTCGGCGGCGGCATCCGCGATCTGGCTGCGATCGAGGCCTGGCTCGGCCGCGGCATCGCGCGGGTGATCCTGGGCACCGTCGCGGTGCGCAACCCGGAGCTGGTGCGCGAGGCCTGCCGCAAGTTCCCCGGCCGTGTCGCCGTCGGCATCGACGCGCGAGCCGGCCGGGTCGCAGTCGCAGGCTGGGCTGAGACCAGCGACCTCGAGGTGGCAGAGCTCGCCGCCCGCTTCGAGGACGCTGGCGTCGCCGCCATCGTCACCACCGACATCGCCCGCGACGGGCTGCTGGGGGGCCTCGATCTGGCGGGAACGCTCGCGCTGGCCGCAGCGACGTCGATCCCCGTCATCGCCTCGGGCGGCCTCGCCGACATCGAGGATATCCGCCGCCTGCTGGAGCCGCGCTGTGCCAAGCTCGAAGGCGCGATCGCCGGTCGCGCCCTCTACGACGGCCGCCTCGACCCGGGAGAAGCGCTCGCGCTGATCGCGTCGGCCCGTAGCGAGAAAAGCGAGGCGCCATGCTGAAAGTCCGCATCATCCCCTGCCTCGACGTGAAGGACGGGCGCGTCGTCAAGGGCGTCAAATTCGTCGATCTGCGCGATGCGGGCGATCCGGTCGAGATCGCGGCGGCCTACGATGCGGCCGGCGCCGACGAGCTGACCTTCCTCGACATCGCGGCAAGTCACGAGCAGCGCGGCATCATCCTCGACGTGGTGGCCCGCACCGCCGAACGCTGCTTCATGCCGCTGACGGTGGGGGGCGGGGTGAGGACGCTCGAGGATATCAGGCGCTTGCTGCAAGCAGGCGCCGACAAGGTCGCAATCAACACGGCCGCGGTGAAGGACCCCTCGTTCGTGCGCCGGGCGGGGGAGAAATTCGGCTCGCAGTGCGTGGTGGTGGCGGTCGATGCCAAGCGCGTCCCGGCTGCGGGGGCAGCGGCACGGTTCGAGATCTTCACCCATGGCGGGCGCACGGCCACGGGCATCGACGCCGTCGCCTTTGCCTGCGAGATGGCCGAGCTCGGGGCCGGCGAGATCCTGCTGACCTCGATGGACCGCGACGGCACGCGGCAAGGCTTCGATCTCGAGCTGACAAGGGCGGTCGCCGACGCGGTGCCGGTGCCGGTGATCGCCTCGGGTGGCGTCGGCTCGATCAGCCACCTGGTCGAGGGCGTTCGCGAGGGTCATGCCAGCGCCGTGCTCGCCGCCTCGATCTTCCATTTCGGAACAGCGACCATCGCCGACGCCAAGCGCGCGATGGCAGATGCCGGCATCGCGGTGAGGCTGAATGCCTGAGCGCGCCCGCGATCGCGACTGCATTGCTCTCAGGTCCTCACGGCTCCACGTGTTCGCCAACCTGCCGCTCGGGATCCAGCTCCTGACGGCGGACGCCGATGCCGGCCTCGACGTCCACAACCCGCCGAAAGCCGATAGGGGTCGGTGGCGTGCCGGTAGCGCAGCCACCGGCGGCCGGGTCGCGGATGAAGACCGAGACAGCGGCCTCATGCAGGCCTTCGGCAAGATAGGCGGGGCAGGTTG
>JANNSW010000490.1:0-10133 GCA_031403055.1 Hyphomicrobiaceae bacterium
GCCCAAAGCGCGCCGCCCACCATGCCGGCGAACACGCATATGAGAAGATGCGGCAGCCAGTGCATCGGCGGCAAATAGAGCGCGGCAATGGTGGAGAAGAGGGCGCCCAGATAGATCTGCCCCTCCGCGCCAACATTGAAGAGGCCGGCGCGGAGTGGAATGGCGACGGCGAGGCCCGCGAGCAGGATTGGCGACATCTTGACGAGCGTAGTGCCGAAGCCGAAGCGGTCGAAAAAGGCCTCGCCGAACAGCGTGCTGTAGGCTTCAATGGGGCTCGCCCCCGCCGACAGGATCAGCACCGAGCCGACCAGCAGCGCCGCGAGCACGGCCCAGAGCGTCCGTGTTGCAAAGATGAGCTCCATGACCTTGGCCATCACGCCACCTCAACGCTGCCGATGCCGGCCATCAGCTCGCCGATCCGCTCGGTCGTCGCCTCAGCGCGCGCGATCGTCCCCGTGATCCGGCCCCGGTACATGACCGAGATGCGATCAGCGACGTCGAGCACATGCTCAAGCTCGGTTGCGATGTAGAGCACGGCAACGCCCTTCGACTTGAGCTCGAGGATCGTGTTCTGGACGAACTCGATGGCGCCGACGTCGAGCCCCTTGCAGGCCTGCATGACCACCAGGAGGCGCGGCGCCGCCTCGATCTCGCGGGCGAGGATCACTTTCTGCTGGTTGCCGCCCGACAGGAAGCGGGCCGGCTGATCGACCGATCGGAGACGGACATCGTAGCGTTTGGCGAGCTCGGCACCCCGTTTCTGGATTGCCCTGAAGTCGAGCAAACCGCGGCGCGAGGCCGGCGGGCGGTCGTAGGACCGGAGCGCCATGTTGAGCGCAACGGAATAGTCGAGCACAAGGCCGGTCGCCTGCCGGTCCTCCGGCACGAAGGCGATGCCGGCCTCCGTCATGCGCTGCTTGATCGACAGGCCTGTGATGTCGCGGCCGCCGACCTTGATGGTTCCCGAGACCAGCGGGCGCAGGCCGCCGATGACTTCGCTCAGCTCTTTCTGCCCATTGCCGTCGACGCCGGTCACGCCCAGGATCTCGCCCTCCTCGAGGCGGATTGAGACCTTGTCGAGCGCCGTGACACCGCGGTCGCTCAAGGCGGTCAGATCCTCGGCCTCGAGAACCGGTTTTCCGGTTGCGCGCGCGGGGCCCGCCTTGTGGCGATCGAGCGAGATAACGACGTCACGGCCAACCATCCAGCGCGCGAGCTCCCGCGAGGTCGTTCCTGCCGCATCCGTTTCGTGCACGACCTTGCCGTGCCGCATGACCGTGACGCGGTCGGCGACCTGCATCACCTCCTCGAGCTTGTGGGTGATGAAGAGGATGGTGTGACCGGCCTTGCGAAGCTTGTCGATGCCGGCGAGGAAGGTACCGATCTCACCTGGGGCCAGCACGCTTGTCGGCTCGTCGAGGATGACGATCTCGGCTTTGCGATAGAGTGCCTTCAGGATTTCGACCCGCTGCCGCATTCCCATCGGCAGCGTCCAGACCGGGGCCTTGGGTTCGACCTCGAAGCCGAAGCTCCGGCTCATCTCGGCAATACGGGATTCGTGCGCCGAAAGATCGATGCCGTGTACGCCGCGCTCGAGCCCGAGAATGATGTTCTCGGTGACTGTCAGCGACGAAACCAGCATGAAGTGCTGGTGGATCATGCCGATACCGTTCTCGATGGCCTCGTGGGGCGACTGAAGCCGGATCGGCCGGTCATCGATCGAGATGGTTCCCTCATCGGGCTGGTAGAGCCCGTAGAGGATGTTCATCAACGTCGACTTGCCCGCCCCGTTCTCGCCGAGAATGGCGTGAATGGCGCCCTTGTCCACACCAATGCTGACATCATCCAACGCCTTGAAGGCGCCGAACGATTTGGTGACATGAGAGATGGCGATGTGGGGCATGGCAAGCCGCCGATGATTGGCGAATGGCGAGTGGCAGGGCGAGAGGCTGTGGGTTCCGCTCAAAGGAACCGGCAGGGAACTTGCCACGGGTCGCGGCCGGTCGGCCGATCCCCATTCGCCACTCGCCCCAATCTTCAGGGCTTGAACTCGCCGGACTTCATCTTCTCGACGAGCGCATTCACCTCGGCGACGACGGCTTCCGGGATCGCCTTGTGGAACGAGCCGATGCGCGCGCCATCGGGCGTGTTGAGGTTGAAATTGTAGTTCTTGCCCTCGAGCTTGCCGTCCTTGGCGAGCGCCAGATAGAACTTCATCGCGCCCTTGATGTCGAAGATGGCGGACTGCAGCACCGTATCCGGCCAGTCGGCGATGGCGTCGTAGTAGAGGCCGAAGCCCCACACGCCCTTCTCCTTGCAGGCCTGCAGGCTGCCGATGACCGCATTGTCCATGGTCGGGAAGATCACATCCGCGCCCTGGCTGATCTGATTGAGGGCGGCCTCCTTACCCTTGGCGATGTCATCCCAGTCGTTCGTCCAGGCCGTGAACACCTCCTTGCCGCCGGCGTCCGTGAAGCCTTTCGTGAAGCTGGCGTTGAGTTCGGTCGAGAATTTGATCTTCTGGGCGCCGATCCAGCCCGCCTTGCCGGTCTTCGACATCTTGCCGGCGGTGTAGCCCATCAGATAGCCGAACTGGCTGTAGTAGAAGTCGGCCGTGGCGATGTTGTCCTTGGCCTCGTGCCCGTTGTTCACGACGAAGATCGTGTCCGGGTTCTTGCGGGCGACTCGCTCGGCCGCCTCTTGGAACTCGCCGCCATGGCCGATCACGACCTTGAAGCCGCGCCGGGCATAGTCCGCCATGGCCTCGGCCTGATCGGGCTGGGCGATCTTTTCGCTGTAGGCGACCTCAAGGCCAAGCGCCTCACCAGCCTGCGTAATCCCTTCGTAGCCCGCCTGACTCCAGGACTTGTCCGTGATGTTGCCTGGCATCACGATCGCCACCTTGAGCTTATCCTGAGCTACCGACCCCGATACCAAAGCCGTGGCAGCGATCGCGCTGCCGACTAGCCCGACTACAAACCGTCTCGAGACGTGCATTGGCTTCTCCTCGGTGTTTCTCCCACCCGTGGTCACGAACCCAACCGTCATGCGAACGGGCTGGCTACCTGCCACAAAGCCCGGGCATCCTTTGGCACGACAGGCGCCTTGTCCAATGCGAATTATGCAACCCGGAGCAGCAGTTTTCCGCTGACGCCGCGACTTTCGAGCCGGGCCTGAGCCTCCGAGGCGCTTCCGAGTGGATAGATGCCCTCGATGGGGATTTGCAGCCGTCCATCGGCGACTCGCGTGACAACCTCACGGACGCCGGCCTCCCAGACCTCGCTTTCGGGCCGCGCGTGCAGGAACTCGAAACCGGCGAGCGAGGTCGAGCGCTCGTAGAGCTTCTTGCGGATGTTGAAGTGCGGCTCGCCCGCCGCCTCGCCAATGTTGATGACACGGCCGAAGGGGCGGAGGCAGTCGAAGCTGCGTTCGAGAATGCCGGCGCCGAGCGAGTCGATGACGAGGTCGACTCCTTGGCCGTCCGTCAGCCGCACGGATTCGGCGACGAAGTCCCGGCTGGAGCGATCGATGACGTGCGCGGCACCGAACTCGAGCGGTCGCGCTCGCTTCGCTTGCGATCCAACCGTGCCGATGACGGTCGCCCCGCGCTCGGCCGCAAGCTGGACCAGCATCAGGCCGACAGCGCCGCCGGCGGCGTGGACGAGAACTCTGGTCCCGCGCTCGACATGCGAGGCCGTCGTCAGTAGATGCCAGGCGGTGAGTGCGGCGGCCGGAAAGGCCGCGCCGATGTCGAAGGGCACGGCCTCCGGCAACGCCATCACGTACGCGGCCGGAACGACACATTGCTCGGCATAGCCGCCAAGCATCTTGGGGCCCGTGATGGCAGCAACGCGCTGGCCAAAGACGATGCCATCAACGCCGCGGCCGACCGCGCTGATTGTGCCGGACACCTCCAGGCCGATGATCGCCGGATAGGCGATCGGATCGGGATAGATCCCCTGCCGTTTCTGGATATCACCCCAGTTGAGCCCGGCATAGGCGACCGCGATGGCGACCTCTCCAGATCCTGGTACGGGGGCCGGTCGCTCGACCAGTGACAGTTGCTCGACCCCTCCCGGTTCACGGACAATGATGGCGCGCATCGACGGGTTCCAAGTAAGGTTGAGCCCGAGAGTGGTCTCGCATGCGATACGCTGGCGATCACCCTGCGTCGCAACGTTTACCCGGTTGAGCCCTGCCTGACCATCGGTAATACTCGGCCGGAGCCACGCTGCCACGTTGCAGACTGGGAACAGCGTGCCATCGGTGCGCAACGAGTCGGCTAGACCCGGAAGGCGAAAATTGGCGGGACAAGACCAAGAAGAGCGGGTGAAGGGACGTTCAGCTTCGGACGCAGGCATCTCGACGCCGATACTCACCTGCGACGGCGTTTGGAAGGTCTTTGGCATTGACGGCAGAAGCGTCGGGCTCGACCTCGATCTCGAGCGGCTGCATCAGGATGCGGCACGCTCTCAACTCGTTACGGCGGTTCGTAATGTCACGTTCACCGTCAACCAGGGCGAGATTTTCTGCATCATGGGTTTGTCGGGCTCAGGCAAGTCGACGCTCGTGCGCTGCATGGCCAGTCTGCTGCCGGTGACGCGCGGGCAGATCCACCTCCTGGGTGTCGATCTCACCAGGGCCACCGAGGAAGAGCTCCTCGCCCTCAGGCGCACGAAGATCTCGATGGTCTTCCAGGATTTTGCGCTGTTGCCGCACTTGACCGTGCTCCAGAACATCGCCTTCCCGTTGCGGGTCAGAGGTGCCGCACGCGCCCAGCGCGAGGAGGTTGCCCGAAAGATGTGCGAGCTCGTCGGCCTGTCGGGACGGGAGGGTTTCTATCCCCACGAGCTGTCTGGCGGCCAGCAGCAGCGCGTAGGCATCGCCCGAAGCCTGACGACGGACCCGCAGGTCTGGTTCCTCGACGAGCCGTTCTCGGCGCTCGATCCGCTGATCCGCCAGGATATGCAGGATGAGCTGTTGAGTTTGCAGTCGATGCTGCGCAAGACCATCGTCTTCATCACTCACGACTTCGACGAGGCCATTCGCCTTGCGCGCCGGATCGCCATCATGCGCGACGGCGAGATCGTGCAGCTTGGGAGTGCCGAGGAGCTGGTCCTCAATCCGGCCGACGACTATGTCGCCCGGTTCACGGCCAAGGTGTCCTTCGCCGATGTCATCCGGGTCGGCACCATCATGCGACCAGTGCAAGGCGACGCTCATGAGGCCCCCGTGCCGGCATCGGCTCTCATCCGCGACGTCGCCGCGCGCATTCTTGATGCCGGCCGGGTGCTACCCGTGGCTGGAGAGGACGGACAGATCATCGGCAGTATAGACCCGTCCGTCATTGTCGACGTCCTCGCGCGCCGGTTGCCGGGAGCCCGCCGGTGACGATCGCAGTGGCTGAAAGGTATGCCTTGCGACAGCGCCACTTGCCGGCGGCTCTGATCCTGATGACGGGCCTGCTGCTCGCTCTCCTCTTCGATTGGGCCAATGCCTGGCCGAAAGCCTGGGTGCCGGGACTGGCCGCGCCACTGACACAAGCCTTCAAATGGCTCTCGCGTGAAGCAGCAATCGGTGGCGTGGAGCTTGGCGAGCTGATGCGCGGACTGGCAAAGCTTCTGGAGTGGCCGATGGTGCTGCTGCAGGGAATTTTGGCCAAGGGCATCGCCCTGCCGGAGTCGATGGCGGGCGGGGGAAAGATCCCGCCGATCCCATGGTTCACCCTGGCCGGTGCAGCGGCAGTGTTGGCCCATTGGGCGGGCGGATGGCGCCTCTTGATCCTGGTGGCTGCCACCAGTGCCTATCTGCTCATCTTCGGTCTGTGGGCTAGCGCCATGCTGACGCTTGCCTTCGTGGCCACAACCGTCGCCGCCGGCGTCTTGCTCGGCGTGGCACTCGGCATCGCCGCATGGAGATCGCCACATGTCGAACGGCTGCTGACGCCCCTCTACGATCTGCTCCAAGTCCTGCCAATCTTCTCCTACCTCCTGCCCATCGTCGTTTTCTTCGGCTTCGGGCCGCTCTCCGGCCTGGTGGCGACCGTCGTATTTGCCATGCCGCCGATGGGGCGCATGACGACGCTTGCGCTCCGCAAGCTGCCGCAAAGCGTTTTCGAGCTCGCGCTCGTCAACGGCTGTCACGGCTGGCAGCGTATGCGGCTCGTGCTCCTGCCCACCGCACGAGCGGATCTCCTGGTTGGGTTGAATCAAGTCGTAAACTTGTCCTTCGCCGTTGCCGTGTTCGCCGCCATCATCGGCGCCGGCGGGCTCGGCAATGATCTCTTCGCGGCATTGAAGTCATTGCGGCTCGGTCCCGCCATCGAGGCGGGTGTTGCCATCTCGCTCCTCGCCATTGTGCTCGATCGGCTCGCCAGGGCCATTGCAAGCCGACGTGCGACCCACGCGCGCAAGGCGCGTGCGATTTGGCCGGCCGGATATCCGCGTCAGGCTACGGCCTTGGCGTTGCTCTTCGGGGGCGCTGTCGTTGCCTGGCTAGACCCTGATCTCGCCCGTTATCCCGAAGGCTTGACGATCACCACTGGTGGTTGGTCCAATGATCTCGTGGCCGCCATCAACCAGGTAACAGGCGAGACGGTCAGTACGATCCGCGACGCGCTGATCATTTGGGTGCTGCGACCGATCAAGGATCTGCTGCAGGCAACGCCCTGGAGCCTGTTCGTGGCGCTCGCAGGCGTTGCGGCCTACTACCTCGGCGGACTGCGCCTCTCAGGTATGGTCATCGGGCTCCTGCTCTTCATCGTCGTCTTCGGCTACTGGGCGCCAGCCATGACCTCGCTCTACCTGGCGCTGCTCGGCACGGTCATCGCCTGCCTCATCGGCTTTCCGCTGGGGCTCGCGGGCGCGCTCTCGCCAAGACTTGCAATCGTTAACGATGTCCTCGTGGACCTGATTCAAACACTGCCGCCCTTCGTCTACCTCGTTCCCGTGATGCTCATCCTCGGTATTGGCGATGTGCCCGCACTCGTCGCCATCGCGATCTACGCGATCGCGCCACCCATCCGCTACACGCAATCCAGCCTCCTGCAGGTCGAAGGCAGCGCCTTGGAGGTGGCAGCCATCAGTGGCTGCACACCCATGCAGAGGCTTTTCCTGGTGCAGCTCCCAATTGCGCGCCGCAACATCCTGCTCGGGCTCAACCAGGCGGTGATCATGGCCTTTGGCATGCTGGTCATCACGGCAATGGTGGGCACACGGGGTCTCGAAGCCAACACGCTGCTGGCCCTCGGCAAGATCGATACGGGGGAAGGCCTCTTGGCAGGCCTTGCCCTCGTTGCCCTGACGATCGCTAGCGAGCGGCTCGTTGCAGCGCTCGCAGACCGCGCGGGCTGACATCGCAGCGCTCAGCATAGCAGGGTCGCGAATGGGAAAGGCGATCGGCGTTGACTTCGCCGGCGCCGCATTGTTGCCTAGGAAACGGTGCGTCAAGTGACGGAGAGCGAACATGGCTATTGGGAAGTGGTGCGGGTCTGCAGCAGCGTTGGTGATGCTACTGGCGGGTCTGCCGGGCGGTGCGTCGGCCGGTTCGCCCGAGACCAAGGATCCGATCAAGCTGCCACTGATCAACTCGGCCGATTTCGACTTTATCTCGATGGTCTTCGGCGGCGCACTCAAGAAGGCGGGCTACACTGTCGAGCATGCCACCGTCGACTACACCGCCCATTTCCAGGGCGTGGTGACAGGCGACTTCCCGATCACGACGGGTGCCTGGGCGACGACGCCCGCGCCCGTTCGGGATGCGCTCGGCTCCGGCAAGGTCGAGGATTTCGGCCCGACCGGGGTCTCAGTGCGCGAGGGCTGGTGGTATCCGAAGTATCTCGAGCAGGTTTGCCCTGGCTTGCCCGGCTACGAGGCTCTGAAGCAGCCCGGCTGCGCCAAGGCCCTGGCGACCGCAGAGACGGCGCCTAAGGCCCGGTTTGTGAATGCGCCGGCGGATTGGACGACGGACGTCGACAAGCGGGCGCAGGCCTTCGGTATCGACATTGAGATCATCTCGGCCGGCACGCCGGTCGCTTTGGCTGCAGCAATCACCGGGGCCGTCGATAAGAAGGAGCCGATTCTCGCCTGGGGATACCAGCCTTACTGGCTGACCACGAAGTATGAAGGGGCGTGGATCGAGTTTCCGGCGGCGGAGGATGCGTGCTTCACTGATGCGGCCTGGGGCACCAATCCCAATGCGACCTGGGACTGCGGCTACAAGGTCGGCGAGATCGGCAAGCTCGCCAACAAGGAATTCATTGCCACCGTTCCCTACGCGGCCTCGATTCTCAAGAACCTCAAGCTCACGGCCGACGATGTCGGGCGTGCCACCGAGGAGACCGATGTCAAAGGGCGCACCATGCAGGAGGTCGCCGATGAGTGGCTCGCGGCGAATGCCGCCACCGTCGATGAATGGCTCAAGTAGCCCGTTGGGGACCGTGGACTGATGGATGTTGGGACCTATCGCCGCCTCGACGCCGTTGAGATCGCGCGACGGGTGCGGGGCGGGGAGTTCACGCCAGAAGAGGTGACCGAGGCGGCACTGGCCTCGGTCGCCGAGCTCAATCCCAGGCTCAATGCGGTCGTTCTCGTTGACGCAGAGGGGGCTCGGATGCAGGCGCGGCGGGTCGATCGCTCAAGCCCGCTCGCCGGCGTTCCGGTTCTCATCAAGGACAACAACCTCTACGTCGACGGCTGGCCGACGACGTTTTCCTCAAAGCTATACGAGGGAACAGCACCCCAACCCGACAGTCATTTCATACAGCGCTTGCGATCGGCGGGCGCCGTCCTCGTCGGCAAGACGAACACGCCGGAGTTCGCCTCGGACTGGACGACCGAGCCGACTTGGCGCGGACCCACGCGAAATCCGTGGAGCCTCGAGCATTCGGCCGGTGGCTCGAGCGGAGGCTCGGCGGCCGCGGTTGCAAGCGGCATGGTGCCGGCCGCCCATGGCAACGATAACGCCGGCTCGATCCGCGTTCCCTCCGCCGTATGCGGGACCTTCGGGCTCAAGCCGACGCGGGGCCTCGTTCCGATCGGACCGGCCTTTCCGGAGCTTGCTGGTGGGCTCGATGCCGAGCACGTGCTCACACGCTCTGTTCGCGATAGCGCCCTCTTCCTCGATTGCCTTGCCGGCCCCGAGCCCGGCGGCCGGTACCATGTGGCTCGGAGCGTTCCGTCCTACCTGGCTGCGCTGGAGCACCCTTTGCCCGCTTTGCAGATCGGTCTCGTGACCATGCGGCCGGATGGCAGCACGATCGATCCTGAGATAGCGGGAGCGGTCGCTGGCGTGGCCCGTATGCTCGAGGCGTGTGGCCACAGGATCGAGCCAATGGTCATGCCGCATGATCCGAGGCTGGCGCTGGCGTCGGAGAAGGTCTACTTCGCCGAGACCGCCTGGCTCATTCGGCGACGTGCCAGGGAGCTCGAACGCGATCCCCGCAACGACGAGCTCGAGGCGATCAGCTTTCTCGCCTTGGAGCGCACGCGCAAGCTCGATGTCGTCGACTACCTCGAGGCCCGCCAGCAGCTGCACCAGACCGCGACGAGCCTCGCCGCTGAGATGGCGCGCTACGACATCGTCCTGACGCCCACGACAGGAACGACAGCGCCGCGCCTCGGCGAGCTCGACACCCGCACCGAACGGTTCGACTATGATCGGTGGTGTGCCCAGGGTGCACGCTTCGCCCCCTTCACCGACATCTTCAATGCGACCGGTCAGCCGGCTGCGTCCGTGCCAATCGGTCGCTCGAAGTCTGGCTTACCCATCGGTGCTCAGATCGCTGCCGCGCAAGGACGGGACGAGCTCGTGCTGCAGCTCTGCCATGTCGTTGAGGCGAGGCTTGCGGCGTAGACAGAGACCTCAACGGCGAGCGCCGAACCGCCGGCCCCAGCGCGCCGGGCAACGTCAGTGAAGGCCAGCATCCCGAACCCTCGGCAGAAGTGTGCTCCCAAGCACCGCTTTCGACTTCTGTTTTGGTCCGTAAAGCGACTATCCTTCAATGCCAATGGCACGACGCTCGCGACTTCAGCTTGGGGTCAATAGCCACGGCCGGCGACCGTGACAATGCCTCGATGGCCACGCTCGGTCTAGGCCTATGAGCGGACTAGTACCCGGAATCACAAATCCCTAAG
>JANNSW010000491.1:0-5539 GCA_031403055.1 Hyphomicrobiaceae bacterium
GCTGGGGCACGCCTCCTGCCACGCGCTGCGTGTCAATTTCGTCGGCGAGCTCGGCTACGAGTTCCACCACCCGATCGAGCAGCAGAACACGATTTTCGACCTGTTGATGGAGGCGGGGCGCGAGCTCGCCATCTTGCCCTACGGCATCAAGGCGATGGGGGCGCTCTCGATCGAGAAGAGCTATCGGCTCGTGCCGCGTGAGCTCTCGATCGAGTACTCGGCCTACGAGAGCGGTTTGGATAGGTTCGTGCACCCCAACAAGGGTCAGTTCATCGGCCGCGATGCGCTGGTGGCGAGCCGCGCGAACGGGTTGAATTGGCAGTTCGTGACGATGGAGGTGCACGGCGTCACGAGCGACTGGTCGGACGCACGGGGCTCCGAACCGATCTACCAGGGCGGCAAGCTGGTCGGGCGGGCGACCAATGGCGGCTACGGCTGGCGTTGCGGCAAGAGCCTGGCGCTAGCAATGGTGAAGCCCGAGCACGCGAGCCTCGGCACGGCGCTCGAGATCGGCATTCTCGGGAAGAATCGCGCCTGCACAGTGATCCCCGAGAGCCCGTGGGATCCGGGGAATGAGAGGTTGCGGGGGTAGGACTCCCGGCTCTTCGGCGGAAAGCCTGCTTGGTGTAGATTGTTCCTATGGACAACACACTCATCCCCGCCGACCACGCCCTCGTGATCGCGGTCATACGTCGCCACGAGCGGGCGATCCGTGACCTCGGCGTGACGGCGCTCTGGATCTACGGCTCCCGTGCCCGCGGCGACCATCGCCCCGACAGCGACCTCGATGTGATGGTCGACTACGACCCCGAGCTGTTCTCGGTCTACGACCTCGTCGGCGTTGAGCACATCATCGGCGATGAGACCGGCTTCGAGACGCACGTGGCGACGCGCGACTCGTTTCGCGATTCCAGTCGGGCTCGGTTCGAGCCTGACCTTGTGCGGGTGCTGGGAGAATCCTCTAACGACCCGTCCTCCTCGAAATCCCGTGGGTTGCGGGGGTAGGGGACCGCCTTGAAGTGTGCTAGAATTCCACTCCAACTGGAGTTCAACGGCACATCCGCATGACCGACCGCATTACTATCGACCCCGAAATCTGCAATGGCAAACCGATCATCCGCGGCATGCGGATCACGGTCGAGACCGTGCTCGATTTCTTGGCCGCGGGCGAAAGCGTCGAATCGATTCTGCGGCAGTACCCCATGCTGGAGCGTGAGGACATCCAGGCCTGTCTCTCCTTCGCCAGCCGGATGATGGCACACAGCTACGCGATCCGCGAGGCCGCCGAGTGGCGCCGCGCTTCCTGATCGACGTGAACTTGCCGCGATTGCTTTCCGCGTGGTCCGGTGACGAGTTCGCCTACGTTCAGGATATCGACCGTCGTTGGACGGATGCTCGCATCTGGCGGTTCGCGGAAACCGAGGGGCTGACGATCATCACCAAGGATTCCGATTTTTCGCACCGCGCCCTGACGACGATCTCGGGCCCGGCGGTGGTTCATCTGCGCGTCGGCAATATGGTGTTCGATGAGCTGGACGCGTTCGTTGCCGACGTTTGGCCCGAAGTGCTCGCGGCACTGCAGGATTCGAAGTTGGTCAGGGTGTACCGGGACAGAGTTGAGGTGATCGGGTAGCGGCAAGTCGCTGCGGCAAATCGCTCGCGCTCGCGATGGTGAAGCCTGAGCACGCGGCCCTTGGCACCAGCCTCGAGATCGGCATTCTCGGGAAGAACCGCGCCTGCACAGTGATCCCCGGGAGCCCGTGGGATCCGGGGAATGCGCGGTTGCGGGGGTAGGCGGATGCCATCGAGTAGGTGCACGGCACCAATTGCTGCATTGCGCGGATTGCGCTTGCCCCCCGGGAATGCTAATTGTTACACTTAGCGAGCTTATCGATCGCAAGCCGATCTATCAAGTAACGGGAGGGCTGTATGCTTGACGGTGAAAAATTCAATACAGCTCCCACTGATGATACCGAAGTCGTTGAACCGAACACAATCGGGTTGCCGACGCATGTTCATCATGATTGTGAGCCAATCAGAGCGGGCTACGGGTCGTGCAAGTCCTGCATTTGCCCCGGGTACATCAAAGAATCCTATGCAGTCTGCACATGCCGGCATTCTTGGTATCAGCATAGGTGATGGTGCCTGACACCGGTTGCTCACCACCCCGTCGGCATATGACCGGTCAGCTCGAGGCGTTTACAGCCGACCTACCCCAACGCCTCCCGCACCACCTCCGGCACTTTGGCGATCACCCGGAGATAGGCCCGCATCGCTTCATCCGGCTCGGTCCGGCCGGCCTCCCAGTCGCGCAGCATCTCGATCGGGATGCGATAGCGCGCCGAGAATTCCTCTTCGCTCAGCTTCAGGGCGCGGCGGATGATGGCAATGCGCGGCACCTTCTTCGCTCGCGCCCATTCCTCGTCGGTCATCGGCCGGGCATCCGGGTCCGCCAGGGCGGCGGCCTCGATTTCCTCGTCGGTCATCGCGTCGGCGCGTGACCAATCGAATGGCTTCTCCAAGATGTCAGTCGTCGGCGGTGGCTTCATGATACCGTCTTCTTTCGCGGCGCTCCGCCAACCGCGCCGAAATGATGCGAATCCGATGGCCTCGGTTCGTGTACGTTACATGCAGGATGCGTTGATCCACCATGGCGATCAGGTTGTAGCGGTCCTCGTCATAGTCCTCCGTTTCGTCCTCGCCCGCAATACTGAACGGATCGTCGAACGCCCGCCGTGCTACCTCGAAACTGATGGCGTGATCAACAAGATTGCGCGCGGCCTTAGCATCGTCCCAATCGATCTCCTCATACAGCCCGTCGATCCGACCCAGCCTGCGGTCCAATCCCAAGCACCTGCAAGATCATAAGTCTGGCAGGAACGAGACGGCCACGCCAAATCTCGGGTCCAGGATCGGTGCCACCATCGTCAGCGTGTGCCTGGAGCGGCCGACCACGTCGATGGGCGAACGGGTGCTGGCCGGAAGCGCAACCCGGTGGCCAAGCCGGTCCAGACTCACCATGGACAAGGCGCCCGACTTCCCCTAGTTTGAGCTGCAACCGGTTGGAACCAGTGCATTGTCACAAAGCTGACCATTTCGGTTGCGCAACTGGTTGCGGTGAGCGGTAACGCCTCGCCGCACCATCAGCAGGCCCTGCCAAGACGGGCCGCAATATCAGGGAGGACCAGCGTCATGAACGCCATCAAGCAATGGGGCAGCGAGAATTTCTGGGGTCTGGGCTACGAATGGGACCCGCAATGGGTGCTCTCCGAGAAGCAGAAGCAGATGCAGGCGCTCGTCATCGATCTCTGCCAGAAGGACATGCGCGCCAACGCCGTTGAGAGCGACCGCAATCTGCTGTTTCCGCGCAAGAATTTCCAGATCCTGGCCAAGCATGGTCTGCTCGGCCTGCTCGTGCCCAAGGAGCTCGGCGGCATGGGTGAGAGCCACACGGCCGCCGCCATGGTGGTCGAGACCATTGCCCGCTATGGCTGTCCCTCGACCGCCATGTGCTACACCATGCACACGGGCGCGGTCGCTGCCGCCACCTTCCGTCACCATGACAACGATGCCATCAAGGACATCCTGCGTCGCATCGACAGCGATTGTCTGGTCGGCACGCTGTCCTATTCCGACCCCGAGACGGGCAGCCATTTCTGGTATCCGATCTCCTCGGGCGCGGTCGAGACGGCGGACGGCTGGCACGTGAAGAAGAAGGCCTCCTGGACCACGTCGGGCGGCTTTGCCGACTGGTACGTCATTCAGACGACGAGCCCCAACTTCAACGGCGACTACGCCAACCTTTCCTGCTTCCTGATCATGGGCGACGAGGCGACCGCCGACCCCTCCACTTGGGATGGTCTGGGCCTGCGCGGCAACCAGTCGGGCCCAATCCAGGTCGACAGGACCATCCCCAAGAACCGCCTGATCGGCAAGGTCGGCGATGGCGCGGCCTCCAACGACGAATGCGTCGACCCGTTCTTCCTGCTGTGCTCATCGGCCGCCTGGAACGGCATCGCGCTCGCCCTGATCGACATCACCAAGCAGCATACGACCAAGAAGACCCACGCCGACGTCGGTATGCGCGTCGCCGATTATCCGACCATCCAGGACTATGTGGGTGAGGCAATCATCGACACCAACACCAACCGCGCCTTCAACTTCATGATGGCGAAGGCGATGGACGACGTCACCAACAATTGCGACTGGTCGATCCACAAGGATCCGGCGGCGCTGCCACGGTCGCAGTACCTGCACTGGATGTGGCAGGTGAAGTTCGCCGCCGCCAAGAACGTCGCCCACGTCACCGACAAGATGCTGCACGCCTGCGGCGGCACCGGCTACAAGCCGGCATTGGGCATCGAGCGCTATCTGCGCGACGGCAAGGCCGGCTGGGTGATGGGGCCGACCAACGAGGTGCTGCGCCAGTTCGTCGGCAAGATGTCGCTGCTGGGCCCGGAGTCGCTCGATTACTGGAACAAGTCGATCAACCATCGGGTCGTCAACAACGAGATCAAGAAGATGGACCGCGAGCAGAAGCGCACCCTCGCCGAGCAGCTCTTGAAGGAGCTCGCCGGCATCGCGGCCTGAAGCCAGCAGCAGAGCGTGGCGGGTGGCCGGGCAACCGGCCATCCGGCCGGAGTGTTTCCCGGAGCGGCACAGGCCCATGACGACAGTGCTCACCAACCTGCTGAGCGGATCAGGCGAGCCGGCACGCTCGATCGCCGAGCAGCTGTTCGAGCGGATCCAGGCCAAAGCCTACGGGACCGGCGCGCGCCTGCCAGCCGAGCGTCTGCTCGCCGAGGAGTTCGGCGTCACCCGCTCGGCCGTGCGGGATGCGCTCGATCTGCTGGTGCGCGGCAAGGTGGTCGCGCGCCGGGCGGGTGCCGGCAACTTCATCGTCTACCGGCCCGATGCGATGCCAGCCGCCGAGCCCATCGCCGCCAACGACCAGGGCTCGGTTGCCGAGCAGACGAGCCTGCTGGAGCTGCAGGTGGTGCGCGGCATCGTCGAGCCCGAGATCGTGCGCCTCGCCGTCATCCACATGAAGCCGCGCGACATCGAGCGGCTCAGACGCATCCTCGCGCGGATGGAGCCGGTCGAGACCGACGCGGAGGAGTTCGCACGCGCCGAGGAGGATTTCCTGCTGCAGATCGCGCACGGCACCGGCAATCCGCTGCTGATCGCGATCTATGAGCAGATCGCCGCCGTGCGGCGCGAGCCCCATTGGATCGCGCACAAGCGCAAGGCGCTCTCGCCGCGCCGCATCCGCACCACCAAGAGCCGCCATCGCTCCATGTTCGAGGCGATCGAGCGGCGCGACCTCGAAACCGCCGTCGAATACGTGAAGCTGCAACTCGTCGACGAGCAGCGGGCGCTGATGGCGGAGGAGTAGGGGAGGCGTTGACGCAGATGAACATGCAGCTGACGAACGTCATCTCCGACATCGTGGGCGAGACGGGGAGCCGCATCATCCGGGCGATTCTGGCGGGCGAGCGCGACGGCCGGCGGCTGGCGGCGCTGCGGGGACCGCGCATCC
>JANNSW010000492.1:0-8838 GCA_031403055.1 Hyphomicrobiaceae bacterium
AACGCCAATCCGACCGAAACCGAAGTGCGCTACTGGCTCGCCGGCAATCTCTGCCGCTGCACCGGTTACGACAAAATTATCCGCGCGGTGATGGACGCCGCCTCCGACATGAGAAGGAGCGCCTGATGGCCCAGGATTCGAAGCTCGAAGCACGCGAGCGGGATTTCTCGATCGTCGGCACCCGGCCGAACCGCCCCGACGGCATCGACAAGGTGACGGGCAAGGCGCGTTTCGGCGCCGACATGGCTGCGCCCGGCATGCTGCACGGATTGATCCTGCGCAGCCCGCACGCGCACGCCCGCATCAAGCGGATCGACACCTCCGAGGCGCAAGCCCTGCAGGGCGTCAAGGCCGTGCTGACCTCGAAGGACTTGCCCGATCTGACGGGCGAGGATGCCGGGCTGAAGGACATCCTCATCAACATCATGGCGCGCGGCACGGCGCTCTATGACGGTCACGCGGTCGCGGCTGTCGCAGCCACGAGCAAGTCGGTCGCGAGGAAAGCGCTGTCGCTGATCCAGGTCGACTACGAAGTGCTGCCGCACGTCACCGACGTGGAAGAGGCGATGAAGCCAGGAGCGCCGCTGGTTCGCAGCGATCTCATCACGCAAGGTGTCGAGCCTGCGCCCTCGAAGCCCTCCAACATCGCCAAGCGCCACGAGTTCGGCCATGGCGACGTGACCAAGGGGTTCGCAGCTGCCGACGCCGTGATCGAGCACAACTTCCGGACCGAGGCGACGCATCAGGGCTATATCGAGCCGCACGCCTGCCTCGCCAATCTCGGGCCCGATGGGCTCGGCGAGATGTGGGTCTGCACCCAGGGCCACTACATGGTGCGTGGCACCTGTGCGGCACTGCTCGGGCTCGATGTGTCGAAGCTGCGCGTGACCGCTTCCGAGATCGGCGGCGGGTTCGGCGGCAAGACCACGGTTTTCATCGAGCCGATCGCGCTGGCGCTTTCACGCATGGCCAACAGGCCGGTCAAGGTGGTGATGAGCCGCGAGGAGGTGTTCCGCGCCTCCGGCCCGACGGCCGCGACCTCGATCCGCGTCAAGATCGGCGTGAAGAAGGACGGCAAGGTGACGGGCGCGGAGGCCGAGCTCAAATATACCGGCGGCGCTTATCCTGGCTCCGGCGTCGAGTACGGCGCCATGTCGGCATTTGCCTGCTACGACCTCGAGAACGTGAAGATCGTCGGCTGGGACGTGCTGTCGAACCGGCCCAAGCTCGCGGCCTATCGCGCGCCGAGCGCGCCGATGGCGGCCTTTGCCGTCGAGAGCGTGATGACCGAGCTGGCGAGCAGGATCGGCATGGATCCGATCGACCTGCGGCTGAAGAATGCCGCCAAGGAAGGCACCAAGGCGCCTTACGGACCGACCTTCAACCGCATCGGTCTGCGCGAGACGCTCGAAGCCGCCAAGAACCATCCGCACTACAAGGCGCCGCTGAAGAAGAACCAGGGGCGGGGCGTTGCCTGCGGTTTCTGGTTCAATTTCGGTGGCAACACCTGTGTGTCGATGAACCTGGGGTTCGACGGCACGGTCTCGCTCGCGGTCGGCACACCCGACATCGGCGGCAGCCGCGCCTCCATGTGCATGATGGCGGCCGAGGAGCTCGGCATCCCCTACGACAAGGTCCGCGCCATCGTCGCCGATACCAGCTCGCTCGGCCACAACGACGTGACCGACGGCAGCCGCGTCACCTTCTCGACCGGCCTCGCGACCATCAACGCGGCGCGCGATGCCATCAAGAAGCTCTGCGCGCGCGCGGCCAAGACCTGGGGCATCCCGGAGGACGCCGTCGTCTGGGAGAAGGGCCATGCCAAGCCCGCGGGCGGCAACGCCGGCAAGTTCGAGCCACTGTCGCTGCAGCAACTGGCGGCGGCCTCGCCCTCGACCGGGGGTCCGATCGCGGGCCACTACGAGGTCAACGCCGACGGCGCCGGCGTCTCCTTCGCCACCCACATGGCGGACGCCGAGGTCGATCCCGAGACCGGCGCCATGCGGATCATCCGCTACACGGTTTGCCAGGATGCCGGCAAGGCGATCCACCCGAGCTATGTGGAAGGCCAGTTCCAGGGCGGCGCAGTACAAGGCATCGGCTGGGCGCTGAACGAGGAATACATCTACGGCAAGGACGGACGGCTGCAGAATGCGGGCTTCCTCGACTACCGGATCCCGGTTGCCTCCGACCTGCCGATGATCGACACCGTGATCATCGAGGTGCCCAATCCGGGTCACCCCTATGGCGTCCGCGGTGTCGGCGAGACCTCGATCGTGCCGCCACTCGCAGCGGTCGCCAATGCGGCGTCGGCGGCAGCCGGCGTGCGCCTGACGGTGCTGCCGATGTCGCCGCCGCGCGTGCTGAAGGCGATCGAAGGGCGAGCGGGGTAACCCCCTCGCGAGGCTCGAGGATGGGCGCGATCAAGGTGAAGCTCGGTGGCCCGCTGCGGTCGGCCGCCGGCGGCGAAACCGAATTCGAGGTCGAAGCGACGAGCATCCGCGAGATGCTCGTTCGTCTCGCCGAGAAATATCCGCGCCTGAAACCCGTGCTCGACGGCGGCGTCGCCGTTGCCGTCGATGGCCGCGTCTATCGTGGCGCTTTCCTGCTGCCGATCAGCCCCGATAGCGAGGTGTTCCTGCTGCCGCCATTGCAGGGCGGATAGCTCGGGCGCTCCGGTGATCGCCCAGTCGACGGCCCGTCGGCTTGCCCCGATGCTGTCGCCGATGAGCCGGTCTCCCACCACCAAGCGTCCCCGCGGGTCCCTCCATGACGCTTACTTCAAGCGGCTGATGGGCGAGCCTGCCAAGGCGGCCCGTTTCCTCGGCGATCACCTTCCCCCGGACGTGGCGGCATTGCTCGCGCCCGCCCCACCGCTGCTGCAGCGCGGCAGCTTCGTCGGCGACAGACTCGACGAGCACCACACTGATCTCCTCTATTCCGTGCGGCTGCAAGATGGCGGCGAAGCTCTCGTCCATATTCTGTTCGAGCACAAGAGCACCCCCGACCGCTTGGTCCGCATGCAGCTCTTGCGCTACATGAGCCGCATCTGGGAATGGTGGCAGCGGGATCGCAGACGCAAGGGCCGCCGCCACGCCGAGGCGCCACCGCTCGTCGTTGCAGTCGTCGTGCATCACGGTCCGGAGCCCTGGCCCCATTCGACCGAGTTCGCCGAGCAGTTCAAAGATCGACCGCCGTCGCTTGCGCCGTTCACGCCGCGTTTCCGGCATGTGCTCGTCGACCTCGCCGCAATCGCGGACGAGCTGCTGTCGAGCGATCCCCAGCTTTGCGCCGAGCTGCTCGTCATGAAACGCATCCAGCGACCTGATTTCGCCGATCATGTCGGCGCGCTGCTGCTCGACATCCTCGTCCTGGACGGGATGGATGTCGAAACCGTCTTCAACTATATTCAGGCCAAGATTGGATTGGAGGCTCTGATGGTGGCGAAGCGAATGATCGAGGCGTTCGACGACCCGCGGCTGACTGGTCCTGCGGCTCCGTTCACGCGCTACATGCTGAAGCAGTACGGTGGCGATATTCGCGAGGAAGGCAAAGCCGAAGGCAAAGCTGAAGGCAAAGCCGAAACCCTTGCGCGGCTGCTGCGGCGCCGCTTCGGCCCGCTGCCGAAGAAAGTCGAGCAGCGCCTTGCCAAGGCCAATGGGGCCGAACTCGATCGGTGGCTCGACCGCATCCTCGATGCCCCGGACCTGGCAGCGGTGCTCGATCGAGGCGAATGACAATGTTCGTCGCCTCGGTCGCTCCAGCACCCGGAGTCACAAGTTCCGATACCAAAGCCGTCCTGCCCGCGCCATGGTGGAACCATGCTTCCAGCATGGGCGGCGGGCGTCCAGCCAATTCTCCCCGCGACATCAGCAGCTTGTCTGGATTCCCGCTTGCGCGGGAATGACGTGGGAGGATGTGTGTCGTGACTCGCTCACTGGAGATGGTGGGTACTAGCATTCATGCCAGCGGGAAATGGCACCTGATGCGCCGGCCCCCGGCAAGCGTCTGCTCCGCCGGCACCTCGCTCCGGCAGCGAATTTGAACGTATTGGCAGCGGGTGTGAAACTCGCAGCCCGCGGGACGCCGGGCGAGGCTCGGCACCTCGCCGACGAGCGGGGCTTCGGTGCGCCGCCGCGACGGGTCGGGGATCGGTTGCGCCCGGATGAGACCCGCTGCATAGGGGTGCGCCGCGCGCGCGAAGATTTCCTCGGTCAGGCCCTGCTCGACGAAACGGCCCATGTACATGATCGCTGTCTCGTCGCTGATGTGGCGGACGAGCGCGAGATTGTGGGTGATGATGAGATAGGTGAGTCCGAGCCGCTGCTGCAGCTCGTTCATGAGGTTCAACACCTCGCCCTGCACAGACACGTCGAGCGCCGTCGTCGGCTCGTCGGCGATCAGCAGCTCGGGCTTCTGCAACAGGCTCATGGCGATGGCGATGCGCTGGCGCATGCCGCCGGAGAATTCGTGGGGGTAGCGGGCGAGCTGGCGCTCGGCGTCGGGCATGCCGACCATTTTCAGGGCATTGCCCGCGATCGCCCGCTTCCGCGCATTCGATTTGCCGGCACGATACTGGATATCGAGCATCTGCGCACCGACCGAGCGCACCGGATTGAGCGAGGTCATGGGGTCATGGAACACCATGGAGATGCGAGCTCCCCGCAGTGCCTGCAACTTGGCCAGAGACAAGCCGAGCAGGTCGTGCCCGCCGAACCCGATGCTGCCCGAGGAGACGATCGCATTGCCCGGCAGCAGGCCGAGGATCGTCAGCGCCAGCGTCGACTAGCCCGACCCAATCTCGCCGACGATACCGACGATCGAGCCGCGCGGGATATCGACCGAGACATCGCGCAGCACCCGGACGGGGCCTGCTTCGGTACGAAAGGCCACGTTCAGGTCGCGGATCGCGAGAACTTGGCTCGCCGGCTCCTCGAGTGTCACCGGCGCGGCCACAGCCATCGCTACACCACCCGCCGGAGACGTGGATCGAGCAGATCGCGCAATGGCTCACCAAGGAACGTGAACCCGAGCGTCGTGATGATCAGCGGAAGGCCACCAGCGACCACGATCCAGGGCGCCTCGCGGATCGTGGAATAACCCTCCTGCAGGATGCGGCCCCAGGACGGCGCGGGCGGCGGTATGCCGAGGCCCAGCCGCTCGCGTTGAGGACGGGGATTTCGATCGCGCCGTAGTTTTCAATCACCGATCCGTGCCGCCAGAAGGCATCGCGCCGCTGGTGCGCCATCCAGAGCGCGACCGGGCATTGCATGCCATCGATGCGGCTCTTCCACATCGAGCGCCACTTGCGATCGCCGACCATCTCGGGGTCGGGTGGCAGGCCGAGAATGTGAAAGAAGTAGCCGCCCCATTCGAGCGTGTCGTTGAGCAGGCAGCCACCCATGTAGTGGACGTCGTCGTTATAGCGGTCGACGGTCGAGCACAGCGAGACGACAGCCTTGAGTGCGGGCGGGCGGCGGGCGGCGACCTGCAGGCCGTTGAAGCCGCCCCAGGAGATGCCGATCATGCCGACCGAGCCGCTGCTCCAGGGCTGCTTAGCCAGCCATTCGATGACCTCAAGCGCGTCGTCCTGCTCGCGCTCGACGTATTCGTCCTCGACCAGGCCTTCGCTGTCGCCGGAACCGGCGATATCGACGCGAGCGCAGGCGTAGCCGTTTGCCGCGTACCAGTAATGGGTGTCGTCGTCACGCACCCGCGTGCCGTCGCGCCGGCGATAGGGGAGGTATTCGAGGATGACCGGAACCGGCTGCTTGGCCGCGTCCTTGGGCAGCAGCAGGCGTGCGGCGAGCTTGCGGCCGTCCAGCATCGGGATCCAGGCGATCTCGACATTGTCGACGAGCGCGCGGTAGTTGACCTTCTCGGACGGCTTTGCGGGCATGGACGCTTCCCCCTTGCGACGATTTCGTGGCGAGCGGCCTGCGTCCGCGGCCGCAAGTCAAATGGCCGGTCGCAAAAGTTGTCAACGGCGCATCCGCAGGGGAGAGTTGCATGCTGCGGCCGACCGACAGGCACGACGATCCGCGCCGATGAAGGCGGTCAGCTCGTCCCAGTCGAACAACCCGCGAATCGCAGCCTCCTTCGGCAGCAGGTCGATTGCGATCACCCATTGCCGGAACGATTGTCATTCATCTCTCTTCCCTCCTCTCACACCAGGTCGCGCTTGATCCGCCTGGACCAGCTCCGCTCGAGGATGCGGTCCTTGCCCTCATAGGCCTGCAGCGACGCCTCGATCACGAAGGCATCGCGCTCGGCGTGCATCCGGACGTCGACGCGCGTTCTCAGCTCGAGATCGCCGCGGCCGAACGACCTTTCATTCCAGAGATGGCTGCGGGCCGATAAAGGATCGTCGGGATGGATCGAGAACGTGCGGCCCATCCGCTCGCCAGCCTTCCAGTCGATCTCGTCGAGCAGATAGGCACCGGCATCGCTCATCCGGTCGTTGGTGAGAATGCCGGTCGCAAGATCCCGCTCGATCACCCAGCTCTCGGCCGGCTCGCGCAGACAGGTCTTGACCAGCGGCGGGGCAGTCTCGGCTGGCAGGAAGGGCCTGAGCTCCTGGTCGGCCGGCCGCGGCGGCCGTACGGGAAGCTCCAGGGTGCTGCCACTCGTGAGAACTGTCAGCGTCACCTTCTCCGGGCTCGGCCAGGCGTTGGGCCAATAGCTGGTCGAAAGTGCAAGACGGATGCGGCTGCCTTTGCCGAAATGCTGCCCCATCTCGTTCAGCTGGACGCGGACCTTGTAGCGCTTGCCCGGCTCGAGAGGTTTCAGCTCAACATGGCTGTCACGATGGGTGAGGTTCAGCAGGCCGTAGCTGACCCGGGTCGCCGCGCCGTCGGCAAGCACCTCGCTGAGCACGACCGCCACCATGGCGACAGGCTTGTCGGCTGTGAGCTCGAGATGTGCGATCGGAGCCCCCAGCACATCCATTGGCTAGGAGAGCGGCTCACTGTCGAAGACGAGCGAGCTGCCTGCCTCGATCCGCTGGTCGCCGGCAAGATCGGGCACTTGCCCATAGGGGCACCATTTGCCGGATGCTTCCCCGACGGTCAGCGGTGAGCTGATGCCGAGCTCGGCCGGTTCCGGCACTCCCCCGAGCGTATGCCGTCCGAGCGGCAGCTGCTCGGCTACGATCCGTGGCGAGGGCCAGGCCTCCTCGGCGACCCAGTGACCAGCTCGCTCCGCGTATTGCGTCCTGGGAGGCGCTGGATCCTGCATGTAAACCCTGAGCATGGGCTCGGCCATGATGCCCGTGTCCTTGCCCTTCAGCCAATGGTCCCACCAGCGCAGCGTTTCCTGCAGGAATCCGATCTGGGGACCGGGCTTGGCGACGTGGGGGTACTTGTGGGCCCACGGCCCGACCAGACCCTTGCGCGGCCCCTTGTGGTCTGCGAGGAAGCGGAAGACCGCATTCGAGTAGCCGTCGGCCCAGCCGCCGACCATGTAGACGGGGCATTCGATAGCCGAATAGTCCTCGCAGACCGAGCCGTGCCGGTAGAAGGCATCGCGGCGTTGATGGGTGTGCCAATCGAGCAGCCAGAGTGCGTGCTCGGCCATCCGATCGAGCCACATCTCCTTCCAGCGATTGTGCCCGACGAGTGCGGGATCCGGCGGGGTCGCCAGAATCGAGAACATGTTGGTGCCCCAGTTGACCTTGTCGACGAGCAGGCATCCGCCCATGGCGTGGATGTCGTCGGCGTAGCGGTCAACCGTCGAGCAAAGCGATACGACGGCCTTGAGTGCAGGCGGGCGGCGCGCCGCGATCTGCAAGCCGTTGAATCCGCCCCATGAGATCCCGATCATTCCGACCGAGCCGGAGCACCAGGGCTGGCTCGCGATCCAGGCGATCACCTCGAGGCCGTCGTCCTGCTCCTGCTTGGAGTACTCGTCGGTGAGCACGCCGTCCGAGTCGCCCGTGCCGCGGATGTCGACGCGCACGCCCGCGTAGCCGAAGCCGGCATAGTAGGGATGGGTCTGGGCATCACGCTCGGCCGTCCCGTCACGCTTGCGATAGGGCAGATACTCGAGGATGGCCGGAACCGGATGCTGCTCGGCATCGACCGGCAGCCAGATCTGGGCGGCGAGCCTCGTGCCATCAGTGAGCGGAATGAAAAGATCCCGGATGACCTTCGTAGCCCTGGGGAGCTCGGTGCGGACAGTCATGAGCGGCCACCCTTGCGCGCCAGGGCGCCTCCCTCCATCGAGCCGCAATTGGATAGCTGCATCAGCACTCGACCTCCCCTTTGTCCGACGGCTGCCTCTCGAGAAACACATCTTGGCATCACCCGTCATCCCGGACGCTGTCATGCCCCTTCGGCACGAAAGCGGCGATCCGGGATCCTGGCCACGGGCGCAGCATCTGTAGCTGAGATCCCGGATCGAAGCCTTCGGCTTTGTCCGGGATGACGGGTGGATGGGTGTGCGCGAGAGGTTTCCTCCAACACGCATTCCGGCGCAGCCGGTTGGAGAGCTCACCCGGCTTCCCCGGGACCACACCGACAGGCTATGAAGCGGAGTCCGAGCGTGGTTGACAAGGGCGGCTAGTGTGATGATCGAGAAATTCGTCATACCCCGCGGCACGGTCGAGAGCGAATTTCTCAATCTGAATCACACTAGAGCCTCTTGCAAAATAGCCCCAGCGCGCCGGATTTTTCGTCCTGGAAGGGGATGAGGCGAGGCGTCCCGGTCCGAGTCGGGCATGGTGTTTCTGCCACGAACCACCAAGCGAATCGGACGGGATATGCCTCTATACGAGCTGGTAACAGCGACCTGGTGCCATATTCAAGGCCATCTTTTTCCGCGGCTTCTGGTCGAGGTCGG
>JANNSW010000493.1:0-2466 GCA_031403055.1 Hyphomicrobiaceae bacterium
TCTCACTCAGATTTCTCATGTCCAAGCTTTTCCAGCACCCCTGCAGCCAGCGATTGCGACCGGCACAATAGCCCATGCGCATCGACCTGCCCACCGACACACAGCTGACCAGACTCGCGTCGTCGACTATAGTCCATTGCATTGCCAATCCATGGATGCGGCGCAGAGCCATGAACGTGAGCCAGCCTCGAATTGTCGCCAACCGCGCCAACGCCCTCCAGAGCACCGGCCCGCGAACGTTCCAAGGCAAGCGCCGCGTCAGCCTCAATGGCTTGCAGCACGGCCTGCGCGCCAACCACGCAGCCCTCGCCAGTGAGGACCCGGCGGAGTAACGAACACTCCTCAGGGACCTGATCGCGGACCACTGCCCTGTCGGCGCACTGGAATGCAGCCTCGTCGAGCGGATCGCGATCGGCATCTGGCGACGACGCCGCCTCGTACGTGCCGAGACGGCCATGCTCGACCTGGAGCAGCTCGGCAGCAAGATTGCCGGCAGGGCCGCGCGCGAACTCGGGCAAGCCGTCAGCAGCATCGAGGACAGCGATCTCGAGCCGTTCGACCAGGATCGGGGCGCCTGGTGTCGCAGCGTGCTCACCGAAGTCGAGAGCGTCGGTGAGGATGAAAACCTTGCGTTGTCCGACAAGACCCCGTTGATCCGGCAACAACTCGAGGCGGACGCCGCCGAATACGACGAGACCGTCGAGCAGCACCTCGCTCACCACGACAATGGTCTCGGCGGCTACGTCGCCGAGCTCGCACTGTGGTGCAAGGATCAGCTCCAGCAGGCCGAGCAGCACCGCGCCAAGGCAGCCGTTCTGCCGACACAGACGCTCGATGTCCTCAGCCGCTATCAGACGACGCTCGACAATCAGCTCTTGAAGGCAATCCGTGCTTTGAGGGAAGCCCAGGCTTGGCGGCTCGAGACGCTCGACGCCGCAGCGGTGGAGCCAGAGTCTGGCAACGCTGCGGCGGCATGAGCAGCGCCGTGGCGCGACCGCCTCAATTGGGTTTGCTCTCAGCCGGGAGCGTCAATCGCCAGCACGAATTGGCTGCAAACGGCGGCACCAATGGCTTTGCTTGGCGAAACACCACGGAGCTTCGTGTCATCCCCTACGCCAACAACAGCCCGCAGAATCGGGCTCTGACCATCGACAGCAGTTCCGGCACGTTCATTCCGCAGCGCTGCAACCTTGATGATTTGGGATAATCCGGAGGCACGATCAAATGGGCGGTTTCGGCAGCGGATGGAATGGCGCAAAAAAGACCGCGGTCGAGGACGGCCTCACGCTCTCGATGTCTGCGCTGATCAAGAAGGGCGCGCTCGTCCCCGGCCGCATGACGCACGGGACGTGGTGCTGGTCCTGGCGCGGAGAGGATGAGCCGTTCGCCCGGATCGGCTACGCAGCGGATCTTCTCGACCGCGACAATGGCACCTTGAGGCTCGACTACCTCGTCAACAAGGAGCCGGTCGCTTGCACGGTCCGCCTCGTGACGACACGGCCGACCTATGGAGGGCTGCGCTGGTGGCTCGTCTGCCCCGTCACCGGCCGCCGTGCCGCCAAGCTGCACTTGCCGTCGGGCGGTCGCCTCTTCGCCTGCCGGCAGGCCTATGGGCTCACCTACAGGTCGTGCCAGGAGTGCGGCCAGTTCCGCCGGCTGTTCGCGAGCATGGGCGCCGAGCTCGGGATGTCTCCCAAGGATGTGGCGCGGTCTCTCAAGCAGAAGTTTTGAAGCGGTCCGAGGCTTGGGCCTCGCCTGGATCTTCGCGGGGACCAGGCGAAGCAGCGACAGGAAGGGACAAGGGGCGGTACATGGACGAACGGGCGAACAATTCCTCAGAGCGGATAGGCCGTCCAACCGGCTCGCGCGAACGGGTCGAGAGGCATCTCGGATCCCGGGTCGTCGTCGCTTTCGGACCGGCCCTGTCTGCGCCAGAGGCTGCTCGGCGCTTCATTCTATGGCTTGCCGAGCATGACTTGGTGCGAGACTGGAGCCTCGATGATCTGTGGTATCTTGCATCGGAGGATTTCGCTCCTGCCTGCAGCCAGAGGCTGCCGGACCGGCACATCTTCCTTGAGTCCCTGCTGGACCAAGTCGGAGTTGTACCGCTTTCGGATGGTCGCTTGCTTCTTCGTACGAAAGGACCGCCCCAAAGTACGGTGACGAGCTACAGTCGACCTGTACCAGCGTCGAAGCCACATTCACGTGGCTCGCAACGGCGCTCGGCGCCTGGGACACCCTGCCAATTGGAGTTGCCGCTCGAGCCTCTTGCAAAATAGCCCCAGCGCGCCGGATTTTTCGTCTTGGAAGGGGATGAGGCGAGGTGTCCCGGTCCGAGTCGGGCATGGTGTTTCTGCCACGAACCACCAAGCGAATCGGACGGGATATGCCTCTATACGAGCTGGTAACAGCGACCTGGTGCCATATTCAAGGCCATCTTTTTCCGCGGCTTCTGGTCGAGGTCGG
>JANNSW010000494.1:0-1895 GCA_031403055.1 Hyphomicrobiaceae bacterium
CCGCTCGAGCAGTGCACCGGCGTGGGCCGGAACACGTCCAAAGCCTATCAGTCCGAGCAGGCCCACATGCTGGCTCTGGTGCGGTCCGCCGGTCGATTTCCGGTCCTGGTTCATCGCCAAATCCTATCACGAAGCAGGGCATAGTGCACGAGGTCGCGGAGAATTGCATGGGCAGAAGACGTTAACGCAGGACTGTGGCAGGGATTGGGTCCGCCACAGTCGCGGCAGCCGGTGCTCCGTCTTGCCGGCCGGGGAGATCGCGCCTGACCCAATCGCAATAATCGAGTGCGTGCCGCGAGCGTGGACGCGAGCGCGGCCAGACGAGATAGTAACCGAAGCGCGTTCGCACCTCGGCAGCGACCGGTCGGATCAGCCTCCCAGCCGCGAGATCGGACTCGATCAGGCACCTCCAAGCGAGCGCGACGCCCAAGCCCTGGCGTGCCGCTTCCAGCACGAGAGGATAGTTGCCGATGGTCAGTGCCCGGTGCGTCGCCGGCAGCCCGACGCCATGACCGGTCAACCAGATGCGCCAGTTGATCCAGGTCCAATTGTCGTCCTCGAGGTCGATCAGGTGCGCCCGCACCAGATCGGAGGGACACGTGATCGCGCGTGCGCTCGCCAGATAACCAGGGCTGCAGACGGGGAACACGACCTCGGGAAACAGCAGCTCCGCATCGTGCTGGGGCCAGCGGCCCTCGCCATGGAGGATCGCCACGTCGATCTCGTCGGCGAGGCAACGCGGCTCGGCGTCGGAGACGACGAGATGGATCGTCGCCTTTGGCTCGCTCGCCATCAGCTCCCCGAGCCGGGGCAGCAGCCAGAGGGCCGCGATCGAATGGTCGGCCGCGATACGCAGTCGGTGCGACGGCTCCTCCGCCTTCAACTCGAGCGTCGCGTGGGCCAAGTGGGTCAGCGCAGTGACGACCGTGTGCAGATACTCGCGCCCGTCCGCCGTCAACTGCACGGCGCGGTGCGAGCGCTCGAACAGGCGAGCACCGACGTGCTGCTCGAGGGCGCGGATCTGCTTGGAGACGGCAGCCTGCGTGATGTTGAGCTCGTGAGCCGCCCTGGTGAAGCTCATCAGCCGGCCTGACGCCTCGAAGGCGACCAGGGTTGCAAGCGGCGGAAGATTGCTTCGCATAACTGAAAGTTACCCAAAAGAGCGATAAATCGTCGTTTGTGATCAGTTGAGCCGTCGGCTACGTTATGGATTGGTTGCGGTGGAGGCAAGCTCGATCGCTCCAAGGGAGACTCGTACATGACGGTGCATGCTCTGACGCGTGGCGCGGGTGACGCCAATTTTTGCCGGCAGCCCGAGCACTCGCACACGCTGCCGGCGCGGCTCTACACCGACCCCGCCGTGTTCGATATCGAGAAGGATGCGATCTTCGCCAGCAGCTGGTGGTGCGCCGGCCACAAGAGTCGCCTCGCCAAGCCGGGCGACTATATCACCGCGAAAATCCACGAGCAGGGCATCCTCGTCGTTCGCGGCAAGGACGGCGCGCTCCGCGCCTTTTACAACGTCTGCCAGCACCGCGGCCACGAGCTGGTGAAGGAGAATGGCTCGGCGAAGGCGCTGGTCTGCCCCTATCACGCCTGGACCTACAATCTCGACGGCAGCTTGAAGACCGCTCGCCTCACCAAGTCGATGCCGGACTTCGAGCGCTGCGGTTTCAACCTGAAGCCGGTCAGGGTCGAGGAGATGTGCGGCTTCGTGTTCGTCAATCAGGATGCGGGCGCGCGCGCGCTGAAAGACGAGACCAAAGGGCTCGACGCGGAGATCCGATCCTATTGCCCCCAAATCGACAGCCTCGTCTTCGCCCACCGCAATCAATACGACGTCGCCGCCAACTGGAAGGTGACGGTCGACAACTTCCTCGAATGCTACCACTGCC
>JANNSW010000495.1:0-11720 GCA_031403055.1 Hyphomicrobiaceae bacterium
GGCTAGAGCAGCACTTTTTTGTGCTGCGACAGGAAACAGAATGCTGGAATGATCGGCGCAACTGAAATACTGATCCGGCTTTGATTCGATAGCGGTGCGCTATCGGGTTGAACGGCGCTACGCAGCTGTGCGGCTCACAGAAACATCTCGCCGATATCGACGCTCGATGCCTTGCCGATATGGTCGAAATTCTTGTCGAGCCATGCGCTGGCGTTCCGGCGGCCGGCGTCGCGGAGGCGGACCAGGAAGTCCCAATCCGGATTGAGCTTGGTGGCGACACCAAGCGCTTCCATTTCCCGGTCATCGCCGATCGAATGCACGAGAAGCCGCTTGTACTTCTTGGCATCGAGCGCTTCATCATCAATCAGCTTGGTGACGAAGGCGATGGCGCGCATCTCCCGCATCAGTGAGGAATTGAAGCTGATCTCGTTCATCCGATCAAAAATCTCGGGCGCAGTAACGGGCAGCTTCTTGCGTTCGAGCGGATTGATATGGACGATGATGACGTCTTTAGATTTTCCATTATAGATAAGCGGGAAGATCGCCGGATTGCCCATGAAGCCGCCGTCCCAATAGTGCTCACCGTCGATTTCGATGGCCTGGAACACATACGGCAGACAGGCGGATGCGAGAACAACGTCGGGTGACATATCGTTGTTCTCGAACACCTTGATCTTGCCGGTGCGCACGTTGGTTGCCGACACGTAGAGCCGTGTCGCTTTATTGCAGTGTGACAGCCGTTCGAAGTCGACAGTTTTCACCAGCACATCGCGCAGCGGATTGAAATTGAATGGGTTGAGTTGATAGGGCGAATAAAGGTGCGTCATCGCCTGAAACATTTGGAACATCGGCGCGGCTTCCGAGTGAATGCCGCTCGCTTTCAACCACTTCTCCCAAGGTGTCGTCCGCACCGGACTGTACATTTCGCCGGCAGCCGAGATCGCCTTCCAGAACTCGGCAAGCTTTTCCCGGGCACCGTCGACGCCACCGACCGACACGCCATAGGCCATGACGACTGCGTTCATCGTGCCGGCACTAGTAGCACTGACGGCCTCGACCGACAGGCGGCCATCCTCGAGCAGCTTGTCGAGCACGCCCCAGGCGAAGGCGCCATGCGCACCGCCACCCTGAAGCGCCAGATTGACCGGCTTCCGGTTCGCTGGTGCACTAGTGCGCGGCGTAGAATTCTCTGAAGCATACTGATTCATTGAGCTGTCCATCCACCTTCAATAGGCAGCGCCGTGCCGGTGATCGATGCGGCCGCTCCCGTGCAAAGAAAAACCGCAAGCGCGCCGAGCTGCTCGGTGGTGACGAATTGCCGGGTCGGCTGCGCGTGTAGAAGTACGTCCTTGATCACCTGTTCCTCGGTGATGCCCCGGGCCTTGGCGGTTTCCGGAATTTGCTTCTGGACGAGGGGGGTGAGCACATACCCCGGACAGATGGCGTTCACGGTGATGCCAAATTCGGCCGTTTCCAGAGCCACAGTCTTGGTCAACCCGACGATGCCGTGCTTGGCGGCCACGTAGGCCGATTTGAATGGCGAAGCGACGAGGCCGTGTGCCGATGCGATATTGATAATGCGGCCCCACTTGCGCACCTTCATCTCGGCGACGACGGCGCGCGTGGCATGAAACGCCGATGACAGATTGATCGCGATGATCGCGTCCCACTTTTCCGGCGGAAAGGTCTCGATCGCCTCGACGTGCTGGATGCCGGCGTTGTTGACGAGCACGTCGACCTGGCTAAAGGCTTTGCGCGTATCGGTCACCATGGCGGCGATGTCGGCCGGCTTCGACATGTCGGCGGCCGAATAGGCGACCGCGACGCCAAAGGTCTCGGCCAGTGTCGACCGGGTGCGCTCGATCTCGGCCTTGTCGCCGAAGCCGTTCAGCATGACGTTCATGCCCGCTGCGGCGAACGCCTGCGCAATGCCGAGGCCGATGCCGCTGGTGGATCCGGTCACGATGGCTGACCGGCCATGCAATTCGGAACTGCCGGGTCGCATCGCGCTGTTCTCTACACTCGTAGTTTGCATGGTATTCTCCTTGGTTGCGATAGCAGTTGGCCGCGTGAATCGCATTACGAGGCAGATCACGCCCTGTTCAAGACTGCTTGATCGGCACGTGAAGTTCGAACCGGGCGCCGCGCTGCCGGCCGTCCACCGCGACGTCGACACGACCGCCGTGCCGCTCGGCGATCAGCCGGACGATCCAAAGGCCCAGCCCCCACGAAGAACTCCTGCCGTCGTACTGGGCGGTCAAAGTGGTGAAGGGCCGGAACGCGCGCTTGAGGTCGAGTTCTGACAGCCCCTGGCCCGCATCACAGATCGCGATCATTGCATTTCGTCCGCAGCGGGACGTCTCGCAAGTGACGGTCGAATTCGGCGGAGCGTACTTCACTGCATTGCCGATCAGATTGCCGACCGCTTCGGTCAGCAGTCGATGGTCGCCAGTGACCACCGAAGCGGATGCGTTTCCGCAATCAATTGTAATGCCGCGGCTCTCCGCCACCGGCCGGTTGAGGTCGGCGGCGTCGTGGACGACGTCGGCGAGATCGACCAGCGTCGGCTTGAACGACAGCGGATCGCTGGTTTCGCGCGTCCGCTGCAGAAAACCGTTCAGCATGCCGTCAAGTGCTGCGATCATGTCGTGGGCTTTTTGCGTCGTCATCTTGAGGTGTTCGTGCGCCTGCATCTGCACGTAGGTTTCGATCAGCTCGATCAGCACCGAAAGGTTGGCCAGCGGCCCGCGCAGGTCATGGGCAATGATGGTGAGGGCGCCGAGCAGAGCCGCATCCTTCGGCTGACGGAGGTACTTCGTCCCGCGTGCCAGGCTGTTGTTCGGGCGCATGACGATCGGCGGAAGTTCGGCTGTCAGCGGCTGCATGTGCTATCCTCATCGCGCTTGGACCCTTCGTTGATTGGACGCTACGCTTGCAGTCGACGCATGAGAAATATCGCTTCGCTCGGGTTTCGATAGCTTCCGTGCATGACCGTGGTTCGTGAAGAAAACTGTGCTAGGCATAGCCTTGCGCAGCACGCTGTCGACCACTGTGAGGCAAGTACTCGATGGAAATGCATCAGATCCGCTATTTTCTCGGCGTAGCACGAACGCTCAATTTCACGCGGGCGGCAGAGGAGTGCAACGTCTCTCAGCCATCGCTCACGCGCGCGATCAAGCTCCTCGAGGAGGAATTCGGCGGCGAGTTGTTCCGTCGCGAACGCAATCTCTCCCACCTGACGGATCTCGGCCAACGAATGCTGCCGCTGATGCAGCAGTGCTACCATACTGCCCAGGACGTCCGGTCGTTGGCGAGCGCCATGAAGAAGGGCGAGATCGCCACGTTGCGCCTGGCGCTGTCCCGCACCATCGATATGACGCTGCTGATTCCGTTTCTGTCGGAACTGATGCGCACCATGAACGGTCTGGAACTGAAGTTCTTGCGCGGCACGGCCGATGAAATTGCCGAGATCATGAAGCAGGGCGACGCTGATCTGGCGATCTCTGGCCCCATCGGCACGTCATGGGACAGGTTCGACGCGCGGCTGCTGTTCACCGAGCGCTTCGCGCTGTTTGTCAATGACAAGCATAGGCTGGCCAACCGTGTCGCCATCGATATCGACGAACTGCCGCAGGAGCGGTCGTTGTGGCGCACCTACTGTGAAATGGCCGAGCCGTTGGCGGCGCAGTTGCGAAGTCTGGGCCATTCAGCACCAAACAGTCACGAGGTGGCAACGGGACAGGATTTGCAGGCCCTGCTCGAGGGTAACATGGGCGTCGCGATTGCGCCGTGCTGCACCCAGATGTCGCCGACGGTGAAACGTCTGAACGTCAACAAGCTAGACCTTGAACGCACTGTCTATCTCTACGTGGTGGCCGGCCGGCCGCGCTCTGCCGCAGCCGCGACCTTGATGAAACAGCTGCAGGCCGCGGACTGGTCGACAGTCCTGCGTTAGACCGCCGCGCGCAGTGCTGCAATCAGGTCGTCGATGTCCATCCGGCGGCGATAGTCGGGGTCGACAAAGCGGGCGCGGATGAGGCCGTCGGTCGCCACCACGAACGTCGCCGGGATCGGCAGAAACCAGCTGGCATTGCCTTGATATCGGGGCAGATCGCATCCAAACTTGGACATGCTTTGCTCCATCTCGGCGCCAACCCAGATCACGAGATTGAGCGACAGCGCGTAGCCGTTGTCGATGTCGGACAGGATACTGAAATCGGCATGGGCCTCGTCCTTCTGCCGTTGCGTATAGTGTTGCTGCTCTGGCGTGATGCCGACAATCTGCCCACCAAAGGTCGCGGCTAGGTCCGCGGCTTTGGCCAGGGCGCGGGAATTGATCATGCAATAGGGACACCAGTGGCCGCGGTGGAAAGCGAGCGCGACAGGCCCTTGCGACAACACATCGTCGAGACTGAGTAGGCGGCCCTTATCGTCGGGCAACCAGAACGGCGGCATAGGTTCACCGATCTTGGGAGCAGCCTCACCAGCCCCTGTCTGCTGCAGGCGGACGACCAGTCGGTCGACGGAATTGGCGAACTGCGGCAGATGACGACGGAGAGCATCGGCGTAAATGTCAAGCCGCTCATTGATCGGCGCATCTGCTTTACTGGCCGTGAGGAAGGCCGCGTCGAGTGCCGCCACAATCGTTTCGTCGGTCATTGTCCGCTCCAGGTCTGCAAAAGTTTCGCCGTCCTGGTCCATACGAGGTTTCTATTGTGAGTGCTGCAGTTCAGCGAGGCCCGACCGACTTCATACCGCATCGACACGACCAATAGCGTTAGAGGACGCTAGTTCCCAGGCCGCCGATTCTGCGGACCGCAGTGTTACGCAGGCTAACGCTCAACACAGCCAGCCCTAAGTACTATTTGGTTAGCATTTCGATAGTCTCGAGGTATGGCAAAGCAGATCTGTCGTTGTTCACGGACCGTGAGTTGGGGACGTGGCGCAGACTTCACAACGACACTCCGAAGTCTAATGTGCCTAAGCATCGCGTCAAATTTATCACCGTAGCACGGAAAACTGCGCGGCAATTTTGTCCCCTGGGCCCAACTCGTCGTCGAGCTCCAAGACGCGCCTGACAGTAACCGGACGTGCTACAGGTTGGAAAACTCTGTCCTCGGCTTATGGCGCTTGGGGTCAGTCGCGTCGACCGCTAACCATCCGTGTCACCGCCTCGACGTTGCCGACAGCATGGCATGACCGTTGATCTCGCGTCTATCGCATCGTCGTCCGTCGAGCGTCGCGCAGATCGGCAGCTTGCGGATGAGGCGGATGAAAGTTCGCAAGGCCGCGCCTATGCCCCATCTGTTGGTCATGTTACCGTGACGTTGGTGCAATCGTTTGGATCGCACCATGATTGAACCAAGGAGGTCGTGATGTACGGCGTACTAAGTTCATACTCAGGCGATGGAGCAAAGAAGCTCACCGTCTTTTTAGAAGAGCGAAAGGTCGAAATCGAGGCCATCCTGCGCGGCGTTCCGGGCCTCATGTCGTGGGGCCTCATGCGCACCCCGGACGGATGCACGACATTCACATTATGCAAGGACAAGGCACCCCAAGTGTTGGATCTTGGCCTGTCGCGAAGGCCACATCGATCGCTGGGGCGTGTTGCTGGCGCTGATTGAATGCGAGGCAACGAGCGGGCAGAGTTGCATCGCGCGGTTCTGATCGAGAACTGCAATCGAGCCGGACGGGCACAACATGACGGCGTGGTCAATCTCACGGGCATCGGCGCCCATAGGCGTGCTTCTGGCAGCGATCGGTCTCGCGGGCGTGGCCGCACTCTCAGCGCCGACGCTATCGTCCACTATCCAACTCATGATCATGAGCTCGCTCGCGCTCATCTGGGGCCTCTACGTCCTGCAGCTGGCTGGCACAGTCCGCTCGCGCCTTCACAGAAGAGCCGAGGCCGACTCGGCGACCCTGGCGGTCGACCTTGCCGCCGTGGTCGTGCCGCTCGCAGGTCTGCTCCCCGATATCTCCGAGCGCGACCAGAGCCTCTTCTGCGCCATCTGGGTCTTGAAGCTGTTGCGGGGTTCGGCCGCATTCCATCTGATGGCGCGGGTCCTGGTCAACGAGGCCCGCAACTTGCTCGGCGTCATGGCGATTTTCGGTATCGTGCTGTTCTGTGCGGCGCTCGCCGCCCATGTCCTGGAGCGTGACGCGCAACCGTCCACCTTCGACAGCATCCCGAAGGCCATGTGGTGGGCCGTCGTCACCCTGACGACGACCGGATATGGCGATGCCATTCCCCAGAGCTTCGCGGGCCGGGTCCTCGCCGGGCTGGTCATGATGTGCGGCATCGGCGTGTTCGCCCTCTGGGCCGGCATCCTCGCGACGGGCTTCTCGGAAGAGATCCGGCGCCATGACTTCATGCGCAACTGGCAGCTCGTGTCGGGCGTACCACTGTTCCAGCGCCTGGGCTCCGCTGAGCTCGCCGAGATCGTGCGCGCTCTGCGCCCCCGCGACGTTCCTGCCGGCGCCGTCATCTGCCGCAAGGGCGAGCCGGGCGACCAGATGTACTTCATCCTCGAGGGGCGCGTGAGCGTCGCCGCCGCGACGCCAGTTGAGCTTGGTCCGGGCACCTTCTTCGGCGAGATCGCGCTCGTCACCGGGGAGACGCGGTCGGCCACCGTCACCGCCTCCACGGCCGTGGCGCTCCTGTCGCTGCACGCGTCAGATTTTCAGATCGTTTCGGGACGTAGCCCGGAGCTGGCAGAGACCGTCCGTCAGACGGCCCTGGAGCGCCGCGGTGCTGTTCCCAAGTCCTGATTCGGGGTTCGGGGAGCAACGGAACAGTGTCCGACATCATCGCCTGTGAGACACATTTGACGACTTGAGGAACGGAGGATTTTGGGCTCATCGTCATCCCCTGAGGAGTGGACATGAGTTACAAATCCAAGACGTCTGAGACGCTATCCGAGAAGCTCGTTCGCGACATCCGCCGGGTCACTCGCAAGCAATACTCGGCGGAAGAAAAGATCCGTATCGTCCTCGACGGACTACGCGGCGAGGCGACCATTTCCGAGCTCTGTCGCCGTGAAGGCATCGCCGAGAGCCTCTACTACAGCTGGTCGAAAGAGTTCCTCGAAGCTGGCAAACGCTGCATCGCGATGAGGGATGGCTCCCCGCTATTTCACGTGGGTAGTTTGAGGTCGAGTTTGCCGGCGATCAGGTAGGTGATGGCCTTGAGGTTGCGCAGCGTTCGGTAGCCGCGCGCCTTGGCCTTTGCGGCCTGGACGAGTGAGTTGATGCCCTCGATGAGGCCGTTTGCGATGCGGCTGTCGAACCAGGCGAGGATGCCGTGCCAGTGACGTTTGATGGTGCGGGCGACGCCCTTGATTGGTTCGAGGCGTGAACGGATGGCCCAGCGATACCAGCGTTTCAGTTGGATCTCGGCCCAATCGCGCGAGCGCTCGGTGTAGATGTCCTGGAATGCGAGCCGCAGATGGTAGGCGCGCGCGGTTTTGAGGTTGCTCTTCGTGAGCGGGGCAAGCTCGGCGGCTTGTGCGGCCGTCAGATTAGCCTCGTTCTTGGTCCAAGCGTATCGGGTGCCCTTGAGCTCGGGGCGCGACTTGACCTCGGTGCGCCGCACTTTGTCGACGGCGTCGTTGACGAGCTTGACGATGTGGCACTTATCGAAGGTGATTTCGGCCTCGGTGAGGTTCTCGGTGACGCCCTTGATGAAAGCGCCGCTCATGTCGATGCAGACTTCCTTGATGCGGCTGGCATCGGAGTTGTGGGCGTCGACGAGATCGGCGAACTCGGCGACGGTCTCGGCACCTCGTCCATCGGCGATGTAGACGACCCGGCGTTTGTCGATGTCGACGAACAGCGAGATGTAGTTGTGGCCGCGCTTAGCGGCGGTCTCGTCGATGCAAACGCGGCGGAGGTCGGCGAGATCGAGGCGTGCGAGTGCAGCCTCGACGTAATGAATGATGACACGCCACAGGCGCGTGTCGTGCTCGCCCACCAGACGCGCGGCGGCGGCGACCGGCATGTGCGGGACGAGCGTCATAGCGAGCGCCTCGAACAGCAGCGTGAAACCGGAGCCCGCCCTCGCCCACGGCACGTTGATCTGTTTGACGCCGCAGTCGGTGCAGGTGATGCGCGGCGTCCGGGCGTGCAGGAAGGCCTGATGCTGGAAGAAGTCGAGATGCCGCCACGTCTTCATGACGGTGTCGTGCACTGGGCAATCGGCGGCTTTGCATTCGGGACACGGGAACCGGCCGCCGGTCGTGAAATCGACCTCGAGGTCGAGACGCTTCTTCTCGGCGTCGAACGCGCACGCCTTGACCATCCACGGCGGCACGAGGCCGAGGGCAAGCTGGAAGAGATCGGTATCACGCATGAACTGGCACTCCGACGTCCGAGGTGCCGTCATCGTGCCAACGTGCTCGCGGCCGTCAAGACGTGGCCTGGAGGCGCCGATCAAGCCGCACCTTCGGTGTGCCGGCCAGTCCTGACGACCACTCCGCACGACGGCGTCCGGGAACGGCAAGTCGGGGCGGAGGGATGGTCTTCGATCGAACAAAGGGATGGTGCGGCAGGACGAAACGATCAGGTTCAGCCAGTCAGATCACCCACTCCGAACAGCGAGGAGGCACTTAAAATCCGTTGGGAGAAACCCCCGTGCGGGTTCGAATCCTTCCGTCGGCACCAAGACCTGCCGTTGCGAGACTGACGTTGTTCATTTCGCGGTGAGGCTGACGCTAGCGTGCCGGTTGGTGCGGCACCCCGCACCAACTTGTGTTTGTGACGCTCTTGCAGCGAGGCGGCCCGCGCATCGCGGGCCAAGCCGGCTCAATTCGCGCGCCGCGAAAGTGAAATCGCGTAGGCCGGCTGGCGCGGCAAAAACATCGGGTCGTTCTTCGGGCCCGCAATTCCGTCAGCCAGGTTCGTCGGCTCGAAGTAGCCGGCGTCGCACGTCTCATTTTTCTCGATCGCTGTGATGGCGATGGTCCCAAGCTTGACCGTCTTGCGCTTGTCCTCGTCGCGCCACATGACGGTCGGATCGTTCGTCGGATCGTCGGTTTCGCCAAGGATTGCGACCACATCAAAGCCCGCGGGCGCTTTCTTTGCGATTCGATCCGTGAGTTCTGCGACAAGAAAATCGGCCGGCTTCGCCTTGGCCTCGTCATCGGTGAGCCCGGCCTCGCCGTCGGTCGGCACCAGCTTGAACTTCACAGTCTGCGCTTTCCCTTGCGCATTCGTCAGCGTGTAGACATGGATACCCCAGTAGTTGACGGCGGCGTAGCTTGCGGGGACCGGTTTGCTGGCGAGCCATTGACCCTGCCGCGTCGTTTCAGGGTTGGCGGTCGCGAACGCCTTGATCTTCTCCGGATCCTGCTTGCCAGCCGCCCCGGGGAATCGTGCTTCGAGAAAGCCGACCATCTGCTCCGGCGACTTGGCCATAAACACCGGCGCCGACACCATCACGAACTCGGTCAATCCTTTGCCGTTCGGATCGAGCTTGAAGGCGAAGCCGCGCACCAGGGGCTTGGCCGCGTCGGAGGCCTTGGGGTTGCCGCCACCCATCGAGAAGCGGCCGAGCACAGGCACCGCCTTCTCGAGGGCCGCCGATTTGGATAGCTGTTTGGCTTCGGCCGTCGGTGTGAACATGCCTGCGACGCATTGCCCTTTGGCGCCGCTCGCTCGTGCCTTGTGTTTGCCGAAGACCGTGCCGAAGGCGTCAACAATCTTCTCCGGCTCCGCCGTTTGTGCGGAAAGCGGGGCGAGTGAAGCAGCTGCGACCATCGTTGCGGCGATGGCCGAAGCTCGTCTATAGCGCATGAATCACTACCTGTGTGTGGGGCGAAAGTGTTTGGTGACAACTGACGATCCTTGCTTTTCTGGACCGCATCGCCACCACCGCAGCTCGGTACAGCGCAAACGAACGTTGTTGCGGTTACCAGATTGCAACTGACGGCACCATTCACAAGTAATCAATTCTTAGTGATGCGTCGTAACTGGTTAAACGAGCAATCGAACCCAATTCCCCGTAGGTCGCGTTAACACGATGAGTTTTTATTATTGCTTGAGGATCGGCGACGCGAATTGCGCGGCCGCCACGGCAAGTGCAGGTCTACTTGCGGAGGTCGAGCGGTCCAAGAGCGTGGTCCGCGGCGACGACATGGCCGCTCCGGTGATGCAGCCCACCAAGTTCGAATTGGTCATCAACCTCAAGACCGCCAAGGCGCTCGGCCTCACCGTGCCCCGACGCTGCTCGCCCGCGCCTACGAGGTGATCGAATGAATCTGGTTGATTAATGGCTCTCCTCGAAATTTCGCTGCGGCGCAGCATGGCCATCGGTCTCGGACCTTTCGCGTCGCTGGCCATGCGCGTTCACGACAACGGTCGGTATCGGAGCTGCTGGAGAAGACAATTGAACACTGTTGAGGGCTGTTGCTGACCCGATGTTGCCGTTCTCTGCTATGATGCGCATGGCGGGTCATCATCGACAACGGCCCACGCCGAACACGTTTCGCTTGCATCAGCACCCGAACCGGTTCGAGTGAGTTCCGGTCCAATGTGACCCGCAAGCACCCTGTCTGCAACATGATAATCGGCTTCGTGCCCTCGGTGAGGCTTCGTCGGTAACGGCGGATCTATCAGGCGATGGGAACTGGAGGCACGCGCCCCCTACCTGACCAGTGCCCACACCATGCCAACATAGGTCAGGCCGTGGACGAGCTGGTCAAGGCCCATGGCACGCCAGAACTTGTCGGTGGTTGGCGTCCAGCCGGCACGCTTGACCACCTGCTCCTTGGTCCAATCGCAGTGATAGTGAATGAGATATTCCGCGCCCAACACCGCCGCCGCATAGTCCAGCGACGGTGGCGCCAGGATCAGCAGCACCGGCGCCGACATCGCAACATGAATGGCGGCATGCAGCAGTCCGCCGGGATGACCGTAGCGGCCTTTGTTCGCCCTGTGATATTGCGTTTGCAGAAAGAAATCAGCTATGGCGTGCTTCACGAGCAAGTAACCGAGCCCAACGAACACTGACTCCGTAGCGGTAAATATGGGCATGGGCTTGCCTAACTCGCCTTGCCAGATACGGCACGCGACGATATGGCGGACACCTGCGCGACTTCAGCCGGCAACAGCGGTAACGACCGTGCCGTCGGTACCAGCAGAACCTCAAGGCCTGTACTGCTGCCTCGCACTTCAACGTGCTCGGTCGCATAAGCCGTCAACGGCAGACCAGCCGCGTTGGCAACCGCCGTCGACAGTACCAGTTGGCAACCCTTCTCCTTGGTCAATGCCTCAAGGCGGCTCGCTTCGTTCACCGTGCGCCCGATGACGGTCAGTGGCGCGCTGTCGTCATGCCCGATGCGGCCGATCACCACCGGCCCGGCATGGATGCCGATGCCGATGCGTATGCCGTCCGGTATCTCGGTGGCAAGCCGGATGTTCAAGGCCTCCAGGGCGGTATCAATGGCGCGCGCCGCCGCAATCGCCTGGCGACACCCCATTTCCACCCCCGACTCACGCCCGAACACGGCCATCATGCCATCGCCCATGTACTTGTCGATCCACCCACCCTCTCGCTGGATCGCAGCGCCCACTGTGCCAAAAAACTGATTGAGCAGAAACACAATATCGAACGGCAACCGGTTCTCCGACATCTTGGTAAAGCCGCGCACGTCCAGGAACAGGATCGCGACCTGCCGTTCGACGCCGTCGGCCTCGGGTGAACCGGCCGTTCGTTTCGACGC
>JANNSW010000496.1:0-5532 GCA_031403055.1 Hyphomicrobiaceae bacterium
AGCGAGCTTGGCCTCTAAGAGTCAACACACGAAGGGCACACGTCATGGGACACAAATTCGCAGAGATCGCTTTCACGCCCACTGTGAAGGCGATGCAGGAGCAATTGGGTAGCCGCAGCAACTACGCCCGAATGGATATCGGGGAGGTGCGCAACGACCGGCTCGGCCCGAGCGAAGCCGGTTTCATCGCCGAGCGTGACAGCTTCTACATGGCCAGCGTCAGCGAGACGGGCTGGCCCTACATCCAGCATCGCGGCGGACCACAGGGTTTCGTTCGCGTAGTCGACGACACGACGCTTGGCTTTGCCGACTTCCGCGGCAACCGCCAGTACGTCAGCGTCGGCAACCTCATGAAGGACGACCGCGTGTCGCTGTTCTTCATGGACTACGCCAACCGCACGCGGCTGAAGCTTCTCGGCCGTGCGAAGCTCGTGGAGATCTCGGATGGCGAGACGTTGGAGCGCCTCAAAGTTCCCGGCTACCGCGCCGCGGTCGAACGCGGTTTCCTCATAACCGTCGAGGCGTTCGACTGGAACTGCCCGCAGCACATCACGCAGCGCTATGCGCTCGCTGATGTGGAGGAAGCGACCGCCAGTCTCCGGCAGCGCGTCGTCGACCTGGAGGCTGAGCTGGCGGCTTTGCGCGCGCCGGGGGGATGAAGGCTGGTTGCGCTTGTCGAGCCAGGGGGACAGCCATGCAAGTCGACGCAATCTGGGCCGAGCTGCAAGGCCTGCTGGCCAGCGCCATCGTTCACGTTCCCGGCGAAACCCTCAACGACAAGACAGGGCTGCTTGCGAACATCTTCGGCATCGTGGGCTTCATCCTGTCGGTCGGGATCGTGGTTGCTCGCATTGTCACACAACGCGGCAAGCGGCGTCCTGCAACATTGGCGGACCTGGATCGGCTGGGGGCGTCGATCGTCGCGTCATTTCAGGATCGCATCGTAGATCAATTGGCAGCGGCAGAGCTGACGAGATTGGCCTATGCGAGCTGGCTGGCACCGGAGCAACGCGATGCCGCGCAGGATCAACTGAAGCGCGGTCTGGCCGCTGCCGTGCAAGCGATAGCGAGCGACGACACCAAGAGCGGCCGCTCCGCAGCATCTGCACTGATCAATGGCGATCTTGTTGCGGCGGAGGACTATTTCGAGGCGAAGTCAATATTAAGAGAGACCGGTGGCGGTTCGTCGTACGAAGCTGCGGAGGCGCTCCACGGCAAGGCGGCGTTGCAGTCGCTGCGCGATCAGGCAGGAGCCATCGATGCGTGCCTCAGAGCGGTCGACCGGAACCCCGCCGACCCGCTCGGCTGGAGCCGGCTCGGTCACCTCTATCTCCGGACTGGCCAACTCACCGAGGCCCGGGCAGCCTTCATGAGAGCTGTCGCCGCGTAAGAAGCGATGCTTGCAGGTCACGCCTCGTTGTCACACCGCAACTTCGCTTGTTTGGAGGAAACCTACATTTAAACCGCTGGCCCTTGGCGGGCAGCTAACCTCTCAAGACCGGACATTCCGCGAGATCTTCGTTTTCGAGCCAGCCACGATCGGTTGTTGTGGCCCGTGACGTCGGCCGGTTTCAGATCACACCGACTGTCGACAACATGACCGCAGCCTTGGAAAAAACTATAGGCATGCAGTGAGTTTGACATCAGCACTGATCGTCGCCAGCATGCGGCATGACCATGCGGCAGAGGAACTGGGCACGACATGGACGACGAACCCTCGACGAGTTCCGAACCGTTCTGGCTAGACCCGAGCAACGACCGTAAGACGCCGTACTCGGATGCAGAGCTCGACAGGTTGACGGACGACCAAATTGCCCTGCTGTCGGACACGCCGGCTTGGCGGAAACTCGTCGCCGACGTTGGCACCCAGCGAGCCAGAGAGATTGTGAAGCTTCGCCTCGCAGGTCGGGACCCGAACAGCGTGGTCAACTGGCAGCCAAGCGGCCAAGGGCACTGATCCGAGATCTGAGGCACCGCCCGGCCAACCCTGGTGAAGGCCGACGCCGATGCCTACGGTGCATCCCACAAAGAGACATTGGTTCCTCGCCAATCATCCGCGAGCAGGTTGACGAAAGCCTCGTCTGCTTTGCCCACCATCGCCGACATGGCGAGGGCGGAACCGCTTGCTGAATCGGCTGCATCCTGAGATGGGGTACATTTCCCAAGTGATAGAATGCTCGGGGGCACAGGTATGCCACTCTTTGCGCACTCATCTGACGACGGCGTCGAGAAATGGGAGCTACTCGCTGCTCATCTCAAACGCGTAGGAGCTCGCACTGAGAAGATTGCTGCCAAGTTCGGCGCGGCAGACTGGGGCAGCGCGGCTGGTTTGCTGCATGACATCGGCAAGGCAAAGCCTGGATTTCAAGACTACATTACTAGCCGAGGCAAGAAGCCGTCGGTGCCGCACGCGGCCGAGGGAGCTGCATTCGCGGCGCTTCACTACGCCCGGGCGTGTCCCCGGCCTTTCAACGGCCCTGTCGGCCGGCTTCTCGCTTTTTGCATTGCAGGACATCACGCAGGACTCGCCAACGGCTTGAGTGCTGGCGGCGGGCTCACGCCGCTTAACGATCGCCTCGACGGCGCCGAGGATGTCTCCCCTTGGTATCGACCGAGGAACCTTCCTGCCTTCGACAAGGCACCACGGCCGATCCTGACGGCTCCAAATGACCCGTTCGCTTGGGCTTTCTTCACACGCATGCTGTTCTCGGCATTGATCGACGCCGATCGGCTCGAAACCGAGGCTTGGTCACACGAGTCTGAGCAGGATTCGACACTCAGAGGATGGGATGGGAAGCTCGCCCACCTCAAGCAGGCACTCGACAGCCACTTGTCCAGCCGGTTCGCACGCGTGGAGCCCACGGATGCGCTCGGTCGCCTACGAGCGGAGGTGCTGGCTGACTGCCGGGCCGCAGCCTGCAATCCTACGGGCCTGTTCTCGCTGACGGTGCCGACAGGTGGTGGAAAGACGCTCTCCTCGCTCGCATTCGCTCTCGAGCATGCCGCCTACCACACCGACAAGATCGATCGCATTATCTACGTCATCCCATTCACTTCGATCATCGACCAGACAGCGGAGGTGTTTCGCAGCGCGGTCGGCGATGTCGACGCGGTGCTCGAGCACCACAGTGCCTTCGACGACGTAAAGCTTCGCAGGTGGCTCGATTGCGAGGAAGACATCGGCATCGAGAAACTTCGCCTTGCGGCCCAGAACTGGGATCGCCCGATCGTCGTAACGACCGCTGTGCAGTTCTTCGAGAGCCTGTTTGCAAATGCTCCCGGTCGAAGTCGCAAGCTCCACAACATTGCCCGCTCGGTGGTCATCCTCGACGAGGCACAGACCATGCCGATCAAGCTGATGCGGCCCTGCCTGGCAGCGCTCACCGAGCTGACGCGCGCCTACGGCACGACAGTGGTTCTGTGCACGGCAACACAGCCGGCGCTCACGAGGGCTGAGTTCGCGAAAGCCTCCGACAGCAAGGCCCCGCCGGAGGCCCTGACGAATGTGAAGGAAATCATCGCTGATGGGCGGAACCTCGACCGCCGGCTGAAGCGCGTCAGTGCGAGCGTGCAAGAAGAGTCCGTCAGCGACGGAGACTTGATCGCCGCTCTCGGCGCCACGGAGCAGGGCCTCGTCATTCTCAATAATCGCCGGCACGCGCGCGAGTTGTTCGTAGCGCTCAGGAAGGCCGGCTCCGAAGGAGCACGACACCTCACCACGGCCATGACGGCGGCGCATCGCCAGCACGTGCTCGGGATGATCCGGCAGGACCTAATTGGCAATCGTCCGGTGCGGCTCGTCTCCACGTCTCTGATCGAGGCCGGCGTCGATATCTCGTTCAAGGCGGTGTGGCGCGCCTGGGCCGGTCTCGACCAGATCGTGCAAGCAGCCGGTCGCTGTAATCGCAATGGGGAGCTCGGTCCGGGCGGCGGTCGTCTCACCATCTTCGAGCCGGAGCCGAAGGAAGGGCGAGGTGTCCCGCGCGAGCTTGAGCAGAACGCCGAGGCCGCGCGACGTGTGCTGCGGAATGCGAATGGGATCGATCCTCTGTCGCCCGAGGCTGTCGCCGCCTACTTCCGCGAGCTACTGTGGGCGAGGGATGATTCAGGCCATTGGCGCCGGCTCGACGACGTCAAGGTCGGGGAGGCTGGCACGCACGGGATCATGACGGCGATCAGTCAATCGGCCAGTGGTTTGAACTTCGACTTCGCAGACATAGCCGCCGCGTTCCGGATGATCGAGGACAGCATGGTGCCGGTGATCATTCCGGCGCGCTTCAACGCCAATGCCGGCGCGCCGCAGGAACTACTTGACCGCATCCCATACGCAAAGTCCGCAGGCGGCATCGCACGCGATTTGCAGCGGCACATCGTGCAGATCCCCAGGAAGGCTCGCGATGGGCTCATCACGGCTCGTTCGGCGCGAGCGATTGCCGAGAAGCAATTCGGTGAGCAGTTCGTCGAGCTGACGAACGAGTCGCTTTACTCGCCCGACCATGGCCTCGATTGGGACGATCCGACTTTCCGTGAGGTACTGATCATGTAGGGCAGGCGACCTGCAGACAGTGTGGACAACACCCTTACGTTCCATTGACACGTCGCAACTGCCAGTTGACGCTTGCCTGAACGAGCCTGTTCGAGAACGTCGAGAAACACATGTCCGGAATCACGCTGCACGTCTGGGGCGACTGGGCCTGCTTTACGCGCCCCGAGATGAAGGTGGAGCGGGTCTCCTACGATGTGATGACTCCGGCTGCGGCGCGGGGCATCGTCGAGGCGATCCACTGGAAGCCGGCGATTGCCTGGGTGATCGACCGAATCCACGTCCTGAAGCCGATCCGCTTCCAGACCTTCCGGCGCAACGAGGTCGGCTCCAAGATCGCGAGCCAGAAGGCGCGTACGGCAATGTCGCGCGAAAGTCTCGAAAGTCTGGGGCTGGCTGTCGATCTGGACCGCCAGCAGCGGGCCACCATAGCACTCGTCAACGTCGCCTACGTCATCGAGGCGCACTTCGACATGACGCCCAAGGCAACGACTGAAGACTCACCGGCCAAGCACGTCGAGATGTTCAAGCGGCGTGCGGCCAAGGGCCAGTGCTTCCATCGGCCGTGTCTCGGCTGCCGCGAGTTCGCCGCCGACTTCGAGTTGATCGAGACCGGCTTGCCGGCATCCGAACTGCCCGACGACCAGCGCTCGCGTGATCTCGGCTGGATGCACTACGACATCGATTTTTCGAAGAAGGACAAGGCGCCGGTGTTCTTCCGCGCCCGCCTTGAGAATGGTGTCATCGATGTCGCCAAAGCGCGTGCGGAGGGCCTCGTGCGATGACAATCCTGCAGTCACTCGCGGCGTTCTACGACCGGCTGGATCGGCGTGGCGATGCACCAAAACAAGGTTATGCGCTGGTCGGCGTGTCGTTCGCAATTCCAATTGCGCGTGATGGTAGCCTGCAGCGCGCAATCGACCTGCGCACTGTAGACGGCCGTAGGCCGTCTCCCTCGGATCGCTTGCTGCCGAAACTGCGTGACCACA
>JANNSW010000497.1:0-11772 GCA_031403055.1 Hyphomicrobiaceae bacterium
TCGATCTGGCCGTGATCGGTGGCGGCGTGGTCGGCTGTGCGGTGCTGCGGGCGGCGACCCTCGCGGGGCTCGGCACTCTCTTGCTCGAGCGTGGATCCGACATCCTGTCAGGCGCGAGCAAGGGCAATTCGGGCATCCTGCACACGGCCTTCGACGCGCCGCCAGCCAGCCTCGAGCATCGCCTGATGCAGAGCGGCCGGCGGATCTATCTGGACATCCGCGAGCGGCTTGGCTTGCCGCTGCTCGAGACAGACGCTGTCCTGGTCGCGTGGTCGCAGGCGGAGGCGGAGGCGTTGCCGGGGATCCTCGAGAAGGGCCGCAAGAATGGCGTTCGTGAGATCCGGCCTGTTGCGAGCGAGGAGATGCGTCGGCGACATCCCCATCTGGCTGAAAGCGCGCTTGCTGGCCTGCTCGTGCCGGGCGAGCATGTGATCGATCCCTGGTCCGCGCCGCTCGCCTATGCGCATCAGGCGCTTGCCAATGGCGCCGCGATCTGGCGACAGGCCGAGGTCACGCGCTGCGAGCGAAGCGATGGTCGCTGGCACCTGACAACCCGGCATGGCACCTGCAGCGCTGGCATCGTCATTGCCTGCGCCGGCAATTTCGGCGATCGGGTCGAGGCGCTCGCCGGGCGCGGCGGCTTTGCGATCCGGCCGCGCAAAGGCCAGTTCGTCGTCCTCGACAAGACCGCCCGCCGGTTTCTGCCCTCGATCGTGCTGCCGGTTCCCACCGCGCGAACGAAGGGGATCGTGCTGTGTCCCACAATCTACGGTAACGTGCTCATCGGTCCCACGGCCGAGGATCAGGACGATCGCGAGCGGGCAACCGTCGACCGGACGAGCCTCGAGCATCTTCTCGCCGAAGGGATCCGGATGGTGCCGGCATTGGCGGCCGAGCCCGTCACGGCTGTCTATGCCGGGCTGCGTCCGGCCAGCGACCGCGGCGACTATGTGATCGATTGCTCGCCCGCGGATGGCTGGATCACGGTCGCGGGCATTCGCTCGACTGGTCTCACGGCGGCCCTCGGCATTGCCGAGCACGTGGTCGGTCTAGTCGGCGAGCACATCCGCGCGATTGCGGCCCTGCCATCACCGCTTTGGCCGCGCGTGCCAAATCTGGCCGAGCACCTGCCGCGCGATCACCAGCGGCCAGGCCGCGGCGATCTCGTCTGCCTGTGCGAGACGGTGACGCGCGATGAGATCGAGGCCGCGCTGACTGGGCCGCTGCCGGCCGGCGATCTCGGCGGCCTGAAGCGCCGGACCCGGGCGTTGATGGGGCGATGCCAGGGATTCAACTGCCTTGCCGAGGTTTGTGCGCTCGCCGAGGGCCGGCTGATCGCATCGCCTCGGGTCGAGAGCCTCGGCCATGCAATCTGAACGGGTCGATTTGGCGATCATCGGCGCAGGCCCTGCCGGGCTTTCGGCGGCGCGCGAGGCCGCTCGGCGCGGTATCGGGCGGTTGGTGGTGCTCGAGCGCGAGCGCGAGGCCGGCGGCACCGTACGCCATTGCGGGCACCTGGGCTTCGGCATGCTCGACCTGGCGCGGCTATGGACCGGACCGACCTATGCCGCCGCCCTTCGCCAACATGCGCGCGGCCTCGACGTCCGTCTCGGCCATGCCGTAACTGCGATCGAGCCGGGTGGTCGCTTGACCGTCAGCACGCCCGACGGCGAGCGCAGGATCGAGGCGGCACGGATCCTGCTCGCGACCGGCATCCGCGAGATGCCGCGCGCCGCTCGCTTCGTCTCGGGCGGGCGACCGTTCTGCGTGCTGACGACAGGAGCGCTGCAGCGCTTCATCTACCTGCATGGCCGGCTGCCCTGCCGGCGGCCAGTGGTTGTCGGCACGGAGCTCGTTGCCTTCTCGGCGATCCTGACCTTGCGCCACGCCGGGGCAAAGCCCGTCGCGATCCTCGGCGAAGGCGAGCGGCTCGACGCGCCCGCTTTGGCGGGGCCGTTCGCCCGCCTCGTGCTCGGGGTGCCGGTGCTGAGGGGAGTGGTGATCGAGCAGATCGAGGGCGGGGATCGCGTGGAGGCCGTCACCGTGATCCGGCAGGGCCTCAGGCAACGGATCGCCTGCGACGGCGTGATCTTCTCGGGCGGCTGGGTGCCCGAGGCGAGCTTGCTGCGGCTCCATCCCGCGGGCGTCGATCCGGCGACGGGCGGTCCGGTCGTCGATCGCGATTTGCGCACCAGCGATGCCGCGCTGTTTGCGGCCGGCAATGTCCGCTTCGGCGTACGCTCGTCCGGGCGCTGCGCGCTGGAGGGGCGTGCGGCGGCCCGGCGGATCGTCGACGACCTCCGACGTGCGCCCTCCAGAGGAGTCCCGGCGCCATGACCGTGCTTGCCATCGACCAGGGTACGACCAGCACCAAGGCCTTCCTGTTGCATCCCGACGGCCGCTTCGAAAGCGTCGGCCATCGCCGGCACCAGCAGCACCTTCCCGGCGACGGTCTGGTCGAGCACGATGCGGCCGGGATCCTCGCCGGCATCGAGGCGCTGATCGCGCAAGCTCTGGCGCAGTGCCCCGCGATCGGTGCGATCGGCCTCGCCAACCAGGGCGAGACGGTCGTCGCCTGGGATCGCCAGACCGGGCAGCCGCTGCATCGCGCGATCGTCTGGCAGGACCAGCGCACGCAAGGCCGGCTCGATCGGATCGGGCCGAGGGAGCGAGCCCGCGTGACCGAGTTGAGCGGGCTGCCGCTCGATGCCTATTTCTCAGCCTCCAAGCTCGCCTGGCTGCTCGATCAGGTGCCCGAGGGTCGCGCGCTGGCGGCGACCGGCCGGCTCGGTCTCGCCACCTCGGACGCTTTCTTCCTGGAGCGCCTGACGGGTGCCTATGTCACCGATCCGACCACGGCCTCGCGCACCTCGCTGCTGGCGATCCGCGACGCGGGGTGGAGCGCCGAGCTGGCCGGGATCTTCGGCGTGCCGCTGGAGCTGCTGCCCGCGATCGTGCCGACAGCGGGCCCGATCGCGGTCCTCGAGCGGGGCGGGCGGCGCATCCCGGTGACGGCGAGTGCCGTCGACCAGCAGGCCGCCCTCTACGGCCATGGCTGCCGGGCCGCCGGCGACATGAAGATCACCTTCGGCACCGGGACATTCGCACTCGCGCTCACGGGCGTCATGCCGGCTGGCGCGACCGGCGGCCTGGTGCCGACCATTGCCTGGCAGCTCGGCAGCGCGCCGCCCGACTACGCGCTCGAAGGTGGCGACTACACGGCCGCCGCTGCCGTCGAGTGGGCGATCTCGATCGGGCTTGCGGGCTCGATCGAAGCGTTCGAATTGCCTGCCGGATCCTCGGCGCTGGAGCGTGGGCTCGTGTTCGTGCCGGCGCTCGAAGGGTTGGCGGCGCCCCATTGGAACCGGGCTGCGGCCGGCGCCTTCCTGGGGCTACGCCAGAGCACGACGGCGGCCGACATGCGGCGCGCCGTGCTCGAGGGCATCGCTTTGCGGGCGGTCGAGCTGGTCGAGGCGCTGACGGTGGGCGCCGGCAAGGCCATCTCCATCGACGGTGGGCTGACCCGGAACCGTGGTTTCGTCCAGTTCCTGGCGGATGTGCTCGGGCAGCCGGTGATCGTCACGGACCATGCCGAGCTGACGGCTCTTGGCATCGCCGAGCTTGCCTATGTCGGCCTCGGACAGCCAGTCCCGCCCCGGTCCGGAACCGGCACCACGCGCATCGAGCCGACGGCCACCTCCGCCCGCATCCGCGCGCTCCGGCCCCAGCTCGCGACCGCGATTGCCGCCGTGCAATCCTGGGCGGCCCGGAGCTGATCGCCAGCAACGCCCTTGACGTGCCGCCCCGCAAGCCCCTTAACTCCGCCCGCCAGTCGGCCGGATGGCCGCTGCCGGTTACAGAGCCGGTGGAGGAAAGTCCGGGCTCCACGACGTAAGGGTGGGGTCGGTGGAAAAGCTCTCGCTCACCGAGCGCATGCGGCGCATCCGCAAGACGGACACAAAGCCAGAGATGGTCGTTCGCCGCATGGTGCACTCCATGGGCTACCGCTACCGGCTGCACGGCGCTGGGCTGCCCGGTACGCCGGACATCGTGCTGCCGCGACATCGCAAGGTGATCTTCGTGCATGGCTGCTTCTGGCATCGCCACGATTGCCCCGACGGCCGCAAGCTGCCGAGATCGAAGCCGGAGTACTGGGGGCCGAAGCTGGAGCGGAACCGGCGGCGGGATGAGGCGGGTATTTCGCGGCTGCGTGAGCTGGGGTGGGATGTGTTGGTGGTGTGGGAGTGTGAAGTCAGTAGCACGGCAGTGGTCCAGTGCCGCCTCTCAGAGTTTCTGGGACGGGATCAGCTTGCTTCCAGAAAGTTCATAGCGTCGAACGATGAGAGCTTGGCCTCGTCAATTGAGTCGAACGAACGCCGGGAAAAGTAGGGCTTTATGGAGTTCTGTCGCTCGATCTTGTATGAGTACTGCGCACCCTTCGGGAAGATGACAATATGGTAACCGTTCTTGGTGATGTAGGGATTGCCCTTACTCGATAGTTTCCAGCCACGAAGCGAAAGCCAGCGCTTCTTTCTTGACGACGCGCTTTTTAGCAACGCTTCTCGCGCCTTTGCGCGCGAGGGGCGCCCCAGCGAAGAGTAGTCTTCTTCCATATGCTCTGCACAAATGCAGCCGGCCGCGACCGTTCCGTCGTAGTCGGCGTGCTCCAAATAGTGGACGTAGCGAATCGCCTCTTTGCCGCACATCTCGCAGTTACCGTCGGGCGCTTCGAGATCCTCTACGCCGACGCATGCCCACCCCTTGTGCGGAACTCCCGACTGATCCCAAAGGCTGATCATGCTCTTGGCTCCAGTAACATCAGATCAACTCGTTGAGTGCTCGCTCAACCTGCTTGGAGAAGTGCTCGTCGCTCACCCGCACATTGCTCTCTATCCGTCCTAAGCACCGCCCATGTGGCGCCATCTCGCGCGTCAACGCGAAGCGGAACTCCCACTGCTCGGTCACAGGGTGCAAGCACGCGGCGACGATGTCGAAGTCGCTCGGCATGTAGTAGCGCGAGCACGGGTCGGCCTTGGAGGCGCGCGTGCGCTGGAAGTCGAGCTTCGGGGTGCCGTCCGCGAATGTCTTGCGCAGCACGTTCTTGCACTCGATCGTGATTGGCGGGCCGTCCCGCCAGCGCAGCCGGATGTCGGGTTTGCCGTCCTCCTCGATGCGCACGCATTCGGTGATGTCCGGCAGCGATCTCAAATGCGCCTCCAGATGCGTCTCGGCCACCCAGCCACGCACCGCCATCTTGAGACGGCTGGCCGACGAGATGAGATCGAGCAACGCCTCCGGGGCAATGGCCAGCTCGTCGAGTAGTTTGTGCGAAACCTTCCCAGCCGCGTCCTTGCCCGGCAGCTCATGGAACTTGTCGGCTACCAGATGGCGCTCGCCGGGATCGAGACCGCGCGCGACGCGCTCCAACAGGATCAAGTCGAGTAGTCGCTCCTGTCGGCCGCCGATCAGAACCTCCGTGCGGATGTCGGGCAGCAGCTCGAATGCGCGCCGCGTCGTCGTCTTAGCCTCGCGCCGCTCGCGCTCCCAGGCTGCCCAGCCGTCGGACAGGATCTGGTCGACGTTCTCGGTCTTGAACTCGACTGAGCGCGACATCGGCGATGGATTGTTCATGAGCGGGTCGGCGGCAACGAATAGTTTCCGATCGAGGTCGATGCCGAGGAAGATCGTCGTCGTAAGGCCGAGCATATCGACCGCAACGTCGATGACGCCGGAGAGATCGCCACCGTATTTGATCTGGAAGCGGTGCTCGTCGTCGGGCCGGTTTTTGGTGACTTTCGAGTTCGCGAGGAACACGTACGCGAGCACGCTGACGCGCTCGCCGCCCGGCATGTCGAAGACGACGTGGAACGGCGCCCGATTGGCAGGCCCAACGTGGCGGACAATGCAGCCGCGCATCTCCAGCGCTTGCCGGATAAACTCGATCAAGGGCCGCTTGTCGCCGGCGCTGACCGAGTAGACCTTCCAGGCGAAGGCCCACTCCTCCCCGACCGACACGTCATCATCACTCATGGCGCGCGCCCTGCTCGACGGCCGATCGACCCGATTGGTCGTGGACACGCACGGACCAGGTCTCGCGGCGACGGCTCTGAAAAGTGTAGCCTAACTGTACCTGCACCGATTCGGCACGTCTTGTCCTCGCTCCGCGACCGCGGATAAGCCCTCACTGATTGACGGTCGCGGCGCGTCGTTCTACTAATGTTCCGCCAGTCTGGTGCGATTCGGGGGCTTCGAGAATGCTGAAGGCCATCAGTCTGTTCACGGGCGTCGGCGGATTGGACTTCGGCTTCGAGGCGGCCGGGTTCGAGACGGCGGCGGCTGTCGAGATGGACGCCGTGAGCTGCCGTACCCTTCGCCTCAACCGTGACTGGCCGGTGATCGAGCGCGACATTCACGAGGTGACCTCGAAGGCGCTGCTGCGGAGGGCCAAGCTGAAGCAAGGGCAAGCCGACGTGCTGATCGGCGGGCCGCCGTGCCAACCATTCTCGAAGTCCGGCTATTGGGCGCGCGGCGACGCTCTCCGGCTCGATGATCCCCGCGCCGACACGCTGACGGCCTATCTGCGCGTGCTCCGCGATGCGCAGCCGAGGTCCTTCCTGCTCGAGAACGTCTATGGGCTCGCCTACAAGGGCAAGAGCGAGGGACTTGACCGTATCCTGGCAGGCATCGAGCAGATCAACGGCGAGACCGGCACCAACTATCGCCCGGTGTGGCAAGTGGTGGACGCCGCGAGCTACGGCGTGCCGCAGCACCGCGAGCGTGTGTTCATTGTCGCCAGCCGTGAGGGCAAGCTGTTCAAGTTCCCCGGGGTCACGCACGGCGACAAGGATGACCTGCTCGCCGGCGTCGACATCGAGCCATATTGCACGACCTGGGACGCACTCGGCGACCTGCCCGCGCGACTGAGCGATCCGGCGCTCAAAATGGGCGGCAAGTGGGCCGATCTGCTGCCGAGCATCCCCGAGGGGGAGAACTATCTCTGGCATACCCCGCGCGGTGGCGGCATGCCGCTTTTCGGCTGGAGAACAAGGTTCTGGAGCTTCCTCCTGAAGCTCGCCAAGGACCGCCCGTCATGGACGATCCAGGCGCAACCGGGGCCAGCGACGGGGCCGTTCCACTGGACCAACCGGCGGCTGTCGCCGCAGGAGCTGTGCCGCCTTCAGACTTTCCCGGATGGCTTGCAGTTCGACTGTGGTCGCAATGACGTGCAGCGCATGCTCGGCAATGCCGTGCCCTCGCTCGTCGCCGAGGTCATCGCCCGTGAGATCCGAGGCCAGCTGCTAGGCAAGCCGGTGAAGAATGGAGGGCTGGTGCTCATGCCGCCACGTCGCAGCCACACGCCCCCGCCTGAGCCGGTCGCCAAGGTGCCGAGTGCGTTCCTGGCGCTCGCCGGCGATCATGCCGAGCACCCAGGGACGGGCCACGGCAACAGGGCGCGGCAGAGGGCGGCTGCTTAGGAGTGGAATCTGGGCTCTCGCCAGCAACGCCCTTGACGCGACCGCCGCTATGCCCCCTATCTCCCCCTGCCAGTCGGCCGGATGGCCGCTGCCGGCGCAAGCCGGTGGAGGAAAGTCCGGGCTCCACGACGCTAGGGTGCCGGATAACGCCCGGCGGGGGCGACCCCAGGGACAGTGCCACAGAGAACGAACCGCCGCGGTCTCGGCCGCGGTAAGGGTGAAAAGGTGCGGTAAGAGCGCACCGCGCCTCCGGTAACGGAGGCGGCATGGCAAACCCCACCCGGAGCAAGACCGAATAGGGGTGGCGCGACGGACCGGGCAACCGGGCCGTCAGGCTCAGCGTCGGCCGAGCCACCCGGGTTGGTTGCACGAGGCGCCGGGCGACCGGCGTCCCAGATGAATGGCCATCACGCGGGGGCTCTCGGGCCTCCGCCCTACAGAACCCGGCTTACAGGCCGACTGGCAAATTTCGACAGTCCCCGGGGTCAGACCCCTTGGCCCGGGGCCTGTGATCCGCACTCGGAGCCGTGTCCAAGGGGTCTGACCCCGAGGCTGAAGCATGATCGAGACCGAAGTCACCGGGCTGACCCAGCTGGGCTCCCCGACCGGGCTGCCGGCGAGCCCGGATGCGGCCATGCTCGAGCGCGTGCCCAACTCGCAGGGCGATGTCTCCTTTCTCGTGCGCTTCGTGGTGCCGGAGTTCACCTCCCTGTGCCCGATGACCGGGCAGCCCGACTTTGCCCACTTGGTCATCGACTATGTGCCCGACGCCTGGCTCGTCGAGTCGAAGTCGCTGAAGCTCTACCTGGGCTCCTTCCGCAACCACGGCGCCTTCCATGAGGACTGCACGGTCGGTATCGGCCGTCGCCTCGTCGCGACGCTCGCGCCGCGCTGGCTCCGCATTGGCGGCTATTGGTTTCCGCGCGGCGGCATTCCGATCGACGTGTTCTGGCAGACCGGCGCCCCACCTGAGGGAGTCTGGCTTCCCGACCAGGGCGTGCCGCCCTATCGTGGACGCGGCTAGCCGCTACTCGCTCCGCAGCGCTTCGATCGGGTTCATCCGTGCCGCGTGTCGCGCCGGGAAGAAACCGAACACGATACCGATGATCGCGGCGGTCGCCAGCGCGACCACGATGAACAGGGGCTCGATCAGCACCGGCCATTCGGCCGCCCGGGCGATTGCGACAGCGATGCCCAGGCCGAGCGCAACGCCGATGATGCCGCCGAGCAGGCACAACACGACGGCTTCCACCAGGAACTGGCTGAGGATATCGCGCCGCCGCGCGCCGAGCGCGATCCTGAGGCCGATCTCGCGCGTCCGCTCGGTCACCGAAACCAGCATGATGTTCATGATGCCGATGCCGCCGACGACGAGCGAGATCGCCGAGGTCGCGCCGAGCAGCCAGGACAGCGTCTGCTGCGCCGCGGTGCGCGCCGTCAGGAACTCGGCGAGATTGCGCACGTTGAAATCGTCCTCGGCGCCCGGCCGGATGCGACGGCGCTCTCGCAACACGCGCGCGATGTCCTCCTCGGCCGCGGCGAGATCAGCCCCGTTGTCGAGCTTCACGTAGATCTGTCCGACCTGATCGGGCACGACCTCGCTGTTGCCCACGATCTGCGCCCGGGCGGTGGTGATCGGGACCAGCACCAGATCGTCCTGATCGCGGCCGAACGAGGAGAGGCCCTTGCGCGAGAGCGTGCCGACGATCGTCACCGGCACGCTTCTGATGCGGATCTGCGCGCCGATCGGATCCTCGCCCGCAAACAGCTGCTTCACGACCGTTTCCCCGACCAGCGCGATCTTGGCCGATCGCCGCACGTCCTCCAGCGTGAACTCCCGGCCAGCGGTCAGCGGCCAGTCGCGCACCGAAAGATAGTCCGCGTGGATGCCCGACACCGTCGTCGTCCAGTTGATGCTGGCGTTCACAACCGAAGCGCTCGCCGACAGCAGCCCGGAGATGGCGACGACCCCCGGCACCCGGTCGCGGGTGGCGCCGAGATCACCTTCCGACAGCGGCAGATCGGTGCCCGCGCCGGCCGCGCGGCCGCCGAAGGTCCGTCCCGAGCCCGGGAACACCACCAGCATGCTGGAGCCCAGACTCGAGATCTGCTTGTCGATCTCGCTGCGTGCGCCTGATCCTACAGCCACCATCACGATCACCGAGGCGATGCCGATCAGGATGCCGAGCGTCGTCAGCACGCTGCGCAGCAGATTGGCGCGCAGTGCCCGCAGCGCGATCGCGATGCCATCGAGCATGGTCATGCCAAGGCCTCCATGGCCGCGGGCTGCGGCAGCTCCCGCCGAGTGCCGGGCTGCGCCACATCCTCCACGATGCGCCCGTCGCGGAACAGGATCCGCCGGCGCGCATAGGCGGCGATTTCGACCTCGTGGGTGACGATGATCACGGTGATGCCCGCGGCATTGAGCCCGCGGAACAGCCGCATGATCTCAGCGGAGGTCGCGCTGTCGAGCGCGCCGGTCGGCTCGTCGGCGAGCAGCAGGTCGGGGTCGTTGACGAGTGCGCGGGCGATGGCGACACGCTGCTGCTGGCCGCCCGAGAGCTGCCGGGGATGGTTCTCGAGCCGGTCGCCCAGCCCCACCTGCTCGAGGCGTTGGCGGGCGAGCCTGGCCATGTCCTTGGGCCGCGCACGGCGATAGAGCAGTGGCAGCATCACCTGCTCGATCGCGCGCGTTCGGGCGAGCAGGTTGAACTGCTGGAACACGAACCCGATCCGCCGGTTGCGCAGCTCGGCGAGCTGGTCGGCTCCGAGCTGAGCGATCTCCTCGCCATCGATCGCCAGCGAGCCTGAAGTCGGCACGTCGAGCGCCCCGATCATGTTCATCATGGTCGATTTGCCGGAGCCCGACGGTCCCATGATGGCGACGAATTCGCCGCGCCCGATGTCGAGCGAGACGCCGTCGAGCGCGCGCACCGTCTGCTCGCCGAGCGAGTAGACCTTGGTCAGGTCGCGGGCGCGGACGAGGGGCTGAGCAGCGTTGTCGAGGCGGGCTTGGCTCATGTGCCGGCCCGCGGATCGGCGCGCAGGATCAGGCGCTCACCTTCCTTCAGCTCGCCGCCGCGCACCTCGGTGCTGCTGTCGTCGGAGAGCCCCAGGCGCACGAAGCGCGGCTCGGGCTCGCCGTCCGTGCCGAGCACGTAGACTGTTGCGTTGCGGGCGCTGTCCCGCTCCTTCTTCCAGCGCTCGAAGGCAGGCCGCTGGGCGTCGGTGACGAGCGCGGCGATCGCCTGCTCGATGCGCGCGGAGACCTGCTCGCCGACCCGCCGCGGGTCCTGTTGGGTCGTCAATCCTCCACCCTGCGGCCGCAGCTCCGCGACGATCACATCGAGCTGCATCTTCAACTCACCGACCTGATTTGGTGTGAGGCCGACCTCGGAGGTCACCCGCTCGATCGTGCGCTGCATCCGCTCCAGCATGCGGCTGGCTCCGCCGCCAGTGCGGCGCGCACCCGACGCACTCTCGCGCGGGCGGAACCGCAACGCCTCGTTGGGCACTTTGAGGACGCCCTGGCGGATGCCGGTCTCGATCACGACGTTCGCGGTCATGCCCGGATAGAGGCGGCGATCCTCGTTCGAAGCATCGATGATGACCGTATAGGTGACGACATTCTGGATCTCGGTGGCGGCGAGCCGAACCTGCGAGACGTGACCGGTGAAGTTGCGGTCCGGGAAGGCGTCGACCGTGAATGCGACGGTATTGCCGTTGGCGATATCGCCGATATCGGCCTCGTTGACCTGCGCTTCGATCCGGATCCGGCGCAGATCCTGGGCGATGCGGAACAGCTCGGGCGCTTGCAGGCTGGCGGCAACGGTCTGGCCGATATCGATCGTGCGCGAGATCACCGTGCCCCCGATCGGCGCCCGGATGAAAGTTCGATCGAGGTCGATTTCGGCCTGGTCGAGCGCGGCCTGCTTCTGGGCGACGGCGGCCTTGGCGCTCTCGATCTCGGCCTGGGCGACGGCGATCTCGGCCTGGGCGACGCTGGCATCGCGGGTCGCGGATTCCAGATTGATCTCAGGCGTGAGGCGCTTGGCGGCGAGCGCCCGATTGCGCTCGACGGCCTTGCCGGCCTGTTTGAGCACGGCGCGCGCTTTCGCCAGATTGGCCTCGCGCACCAGCAGCGCGGCCTTTGCCGCCGCCACATCGGCGCGCGCCTGCGCGACCCTTCGCTCGAAGGTCTTGGGATCGATCCGAGCGAGCACGTCGCCCGATTTCACCTCGCTGTTGAAGTCGGCGTCGAGCGCTTCGATCTGTCCGGAAAGCTGCGATCCAACGA
>JANNSW010000498.1:0-6611 GCA_031403055.1 Hyphomicrobiaceae bacterium
GCGCGTACACGCGCGCCAGAAGGAGTACGAGCCATGGCGTCCCGAACCGCATCCGCCCGAGCCACACTCGCGTTCCTGGTCACAGGCCTTGCGCTAACCGCCGGCACGATTCCGGCCCTCGCCGAGAAGATCGGCAAGGTCGGGCAGCCGCTGGTGGCCGGAACCGAGGTTTCCGCCCAGGACCAGCAGGATAACGCGCTGGTCGGCATCAGCTCGCGGGCCGGCGGTTGCAGCGGCTCGATGCTGAACAACGAGTGGGTGATCAGCGCCGCCCACTGCTTCAAGGACCCGGATGTGACCGCATCGGAGGTGACGGTCCGTGCCATCTGGGCAAAACCGAAGTCGCGCAAGGCCAGGGAGCTGTACATCCTCGGCAACGACATCGCGATCCTGCGCCTCCAAACCGCGTTCGATGGCCTCGGGCCGGATTTCAACATGCCCGTCTATACCGGCAACCTGGCGCCCGGCCGCGCAATCAGGGTTTATGGCAAGGGGATCCACAAGCTGGCGACGGGCTCGGGCGACTCCGCCGTGCCGAGCGTGAGCGACGATAAGTTCCGCGGGGCCGATTTCCAGCTGAGCAACATCGATGCTGATGTGATGACGTTCGGCCCCTCTGCCGGCGGAGCGATCCCGGCGGGCGGCGACAGCGGCGGCCCGGCTTTCATCAATGCCGGAGGTAGCTCGTACTTGGCGGGCATATCCTCGACATGCAGTTACGAAGTTATAGAGGGCAAGCCGGACGACGGATGGATGTGGCGCAGCAAGATTACCGAATGCAACTACGCCAGGATCGCCAACGTCTGGCAGGACATCCGCGCCCGCATCGGCTCGGCACAATGCCGCAAGTATGCCTGGCAGGCCGTCCGCTCGCTCGAATATGCGAAATCCTTCAATTGCGATCCGGCCACGATCAGCGGGCCGCGCTGGAGCCCGAATTTCGATGATCATCTGAATTTCTGCAAAGGTTCCCAGGCCGCTGCCGCGAACGCCGAAACCAACGAGCGCTTCCGCATCTCCCAGGAATGCCGGGTCGCCGCCGGCATGAACAAGAAGGATAATGCCGCGCTGCAGGTGGCCCAGAACAACGATGCCTTCCTGTTGAGCGGCAATGGCTATGCCGAGAACACCCGCATCGTCATCCGCGCGACCGACGCGGCCGGTGTCCAGAACAATGTCACGAAGAACAGATCGGATGCGGGCGGCAGCTTCGTTGCCAGCGTGAGTGCCGCCGAAGTCTGCACCGTGGCTGGAACGATCACCTTCACCGCCGAGGACCAGGACAACAAGCCCTCGCCGCCGGTGACCGCCAATTGCCCACCGCCTGGCCCGGCCGGTCAGGGCGACGGCAGCTCACCCATCGCCCAGAGCGCCGAGGCGTTCGTGGGTACCTGGGCCATGAAGATGTCGGACGGCAAGCGCTACGTCCTGACTCTCGCGGTCGACGGCGACAAGGTCAACGGCACGTTTGTGTCGCCCGGCAAGCCGAACCTCGACGGCACAGTCGCCGGCTCGCTTGCCCGCAACAAGAAGGGCCGCTTCGAGTACACGTTCAGCCAGCCTGGTACGGGCCTCGGCTCCTTCGGCGTCATGACCGTGCACGAGGACGGCACCATCAAGGGATCGCTCAATGAGGCGAGCGACGGCAAGTCCTACACCTGGTCGGGCACGCGCTCCGGCGCTGCGACTGACGAGGCGGACGCGGGCGGGGCAGGCGATGCCGCCGACGTTGGCGCCGGGCAGCCTCCCCCGCAGGACGATGGCGATGTCGCCGATGCCGGCGCCGCTGATGTCGAGCAACCCCAAACAACGGCCGAGGGCTTCGCCGGTACCTGGGACATGCGCAACGCCGGCGGCACGCGCTTCATGCTGACGCTCGAGGTGAAGGGCAACCGGGTCTCCGGCACGTTCTTCACCCCCGGACGCCCCAAGAACAGCGGCACGCTTTCGGGCCGCATCACCGGCAATGGCAAGCTGGACTACAGCTTCGAGCAGCCCAATCTAGGCGTCCGCGGCAAGGGGCGCATGACCGCTTCCGAGGATGGGATCGGGGGACCGTTCTCCGTCGCCAACAGCTCGAAGCGCTACTCCTGGAGCGGCGTGCGCACAGGCGATGGTGGGCAGGCCCAGGCTGACGAAGGCGACACCGCCGGGCAGCCTTTGCCGGTGGAGGAGGGCATTGCAGCCGGTAATGACAACGCCGACCAAGTGCCTGCGGGCGGGGATGGCACCGCCGGCGGGCGGGCAACCGCACAGGAAGCAACGGACGTCTACCCCAGCAACGACGGCAACAGCTCCAGCACCTGCACCATGGACGTCAACGACACCGGGTCCTTTGTGAAGAAGAAGCAGGGCGAGCCGGATTGGGTGTTCCTGAAGAACATTTCCGGCCAGTGCGACGGCAAACGCGGGTGGGTCTGGAACGGCGGGTCGCTGAGCATGGAGTGAGGATAGAAACGTCGAGGAGTTAAGCCCAGCTTGGTGCTGCTGCTCATGACGAGCCATGACTGGAAACAAGTCTCCCACCGGTTCAAATCGGGTTCGATCGGTCCCATCGCCACCTCGGATCAAGTGCTCGACCAAGGAAACAAACCATGAAGGCTGTCGTGAGGTGGATCACAACCGTGTTGGCGGCTCTGTCCTTGTCGATGGCCGTGGCATCGGCCAGCCTTGCCGAGGACATCGAGGGCAGCAAGGATCATCCCTTGGTCGGGCGCTACGACGGCTCGACGATCGTCTACTACAAGTACGCGAAATTCGACGAGGCCGCGCTGCTGCAGGCGCCGCACGACTACGGCACGCTGTTGGAGAAGAACGCGACCGATGACCGCTCCGGCAGCGAGTGGCTGCAGGCGGAGGGCAGCGTCACGGAAATCCGCTATCAGCTTCCCGAGGACCGCTCCGCGCTCGAGGTCATCCGCAATTTCGAGGCCGCGCTCGAGGGCGAGAGCTTTGCCGTGGTGTTCTCTTGTGCCGACAAGGCTTGTCTGACCGGCTCGCTGCGGGATTTGTACTTGCTGGGAGAGCAATTGGACCCCGGCAATGGCATCTCGACGGCCTATGCGGACCACGCGCGCTACCTGCTGGCCAAGCTCGACCGGCCCGGAGGCACGGTTTACGCAAGCATCATCGCCGGTGAGGATCCGCAAAACCGTGTTGCCTTCGTCCGGGTGGTCGAAACCAAGGCGATGGAAGGCGACAAGATCCAGGTCATCAAGGCCGTGGAGATGCAGGCGGCCATCGAAAAGGGAAACAGCGTCAATCTCTATGGGATCCAGTTCGATTTCGACAAGGACACGGTGCGTCCGGATTCGAAGCCTACGCTCGACGAGATTGCCGAATTGCTCGTCGACAAGGCCGATCTCCGTCTGAGCATCGTCGGCCACACCGACAACAAAGGTGCCCCCGACTATAATCTGAGCCTGTCGCAACGCCGCGCCGCCAGCGTCGTCGCCGCGCTCGTCAGGGCCTACGGCATCGATGCCGCCCGCCTGACCTCCGAGGGTGCCGGCATGACGAGGCCGTTGACGTCGAACGATACCGAGGAAGGACGTGCCAGGAACCGGCGCGTCGAGCTCGTCGCGCAATAGCTTCCCAACCGGCTGCGCCGGAACGCGTGTTCGAGGAAACGTCTCGCGCACACCCATCCACCCGTCATCCCGGACAAAGCCAAAGGCTTTGATCCGGGATCTCAGCTACAGATGCCGCGCCCGTGGCCAGGATCCCGGATCGCCGCTGTCGTGCCGTCGCAAGGCCGCCCCCGTCGGGCAACTGATGCGACACCCGTCCCTAAGGACACCGACGACAATAACCGAATCGAATTGAAGCGTATGCAGTCCGTTCAGCCGTTTTCCCGGCCAAGCGACCAGCGGGAGCGCAGAGCCGGGATCCCGCAAGAAAAGTGCCGAAGGCCCAATATGTTGCGGCTTCGCCACTTCTCGCGCTGGATCCCGGATCAATCTCCACCCTGGCGATAGGCCAGGGCTCCGATCGTCCGGGAAGACGGAGCAGTTGTTGTTCGGATTGTCCTAAACCGCCCCGCCACCACGCCTCGCCTCACGGCCGCCGCGCCGCCTGCCGCCGTCGCCGGCTGCTCCCGGCGCCGCGGGACTGGCGGCCGTGACGCTGGCGGTCGGCACGTGATCGCGGTAGTTCACGATCCATTCGGTGCAGTTCGGATCGGTACCCATCAGCACGTTGGCGGCGCGCACCATCTCCATCTCCTGCGGGCGGCAGGGGTTCATGATCGCGCTGGTCATGCCCGACGCGATCGCCATCGGCAGGAACGCCGCGTTGATGCCGTGCCGGTGCGGCAGGCCGAAGGAGATGTTGGAGGCGCCGCAACACGTATTGACCTTCAATTCGTCGCGCAGGCGCCGGACCAGGCGGAACACCTGCTGACCGGCGGTGCCCATCGCCCCGATCGGCATCACCAGCGGGTCGACCACCACGTCATGCGGCTTGATCCCGAAGTCCATCGCGCGCTCGACGATCTTCTTGGCGACCGCGAAGCGGACATCCGGGTCTTCGGAGATGCCGGTCTCGTCGTTGGAGATCGCGATCACCGGCACGTTGTACTTCTTGATCAGCGGCAAAATGGTCTCGAGCCGATCCTCCTCGCCCGTGACCGAGTTGACGAGCGGGCGTCCGCGCGCGACCTCGAGGCCAGCCTTCAGCGCCGCGGGGACGGAGGAATCGATGCACAGCGGCACATCGACGAGGGATTGCACCAGTTCGATCGTCTGGCGCAGCAAAGGCGGCTCGGTCTCGTTGGGGTTGACTGCCGTGACGCCGGCATTGACGTCGAGCACCAGCGCCCCCATCGCCACCTGCTCCAGCGCGTCCCTGATCACGGTGTCGAAATTGCCGGCGATCATCTCGGCGGCGAGCTTCTTCCTGCCCGTCGGATTGATCCGCTCACCGATCACGCAGAACGGCTGGTCGAAGCCGATCAAGACCTCTCTCTTTCCAGAGGACAGCAGCGTCTTGGTCATGCCGAATTCCTTGATTGTGCCCGCGAACCCGGTTAGCCCAGGCCTATCGCGCCGCCCATTGCACAATGGGCCAGAATGTCTGGCGCACGAGTAGCCGAAGCCAGGAGGTGGCGATGGCTCAAATACGACGTGACGAAGCCGGTCGCAGCCAGAACAGCCCGGCCGGCCTTTCCAACAGCCGGCCGCCTGAGCCTTGTGCCATGACCGTCAGCTTCGAGGTGTTCCCGCCGCGCACCGACAAGGCCCGCGAGGCACTCGATGAGGTGCTGGCGCGGATCATCCCCTATGGGCCGGATTTCGTGTCCGTCACCTATGGTGCGGGCGGCAGCACGTCCGATCCGACGCTGCACACGGTCCTTGACATCGCGCGCAAGTTCGCCGTGCCGGCGGCTTCCCACCTGACCTATGTGGCAACGCCGATCTGGGAGGTGGCGAGCTTCGCCCAGAAGTTGCGGGACGCGGGCATTTCGCGGGTCGTTGCGCTGCGCGGTGATGCGCCCGCCGGCAAGCCGACCGACCGCTATGGCGGGCCCGGCTTCTTCCGCTCGACGCCCGCTTTCATCGCGAGCCTCCTGAAGGTCTGGGATTTCGACATCTCGATTGCGGCCTACCCCGAGAAGCACCCCGACGCGAGCTATCCCGAGGGCGATATCGAGATGCTCGCCATGAAGGCTGACGCCGGCGCCAAGCGCGCGATCACGCAGTTCTTTTTCGACAACGACATCTATTTCCGATTCCGTGACGAGGCGGTGGCACAAGGCATCTCGATCCCGATCGTTCCGGGCGTGCTGCCGATCCTCGATTTTGGCAAGATGACGGGCTTTGCCGCCCGCTGCGGCGCGAGCGTGCCGGATTGGCTCGCCGCACGTTTCGAGGGCAAGACCGGGCCTGATGCCCGTAAGATCGCCGAGGAGACGCTCGCCACCCAGATCGAGGGGCTGATGCAGGGCGGCGTCAGGCACGTCCACATCTTCACGCTGAACGAATCCGAGATGACTGGCCTCGCCTGCCGGACGCTGGGGCTCACGCGCGGCGAGGGCAAGCGGGAGGTGGCGTAGCCACCTCGCCGGAGGGAGTGAAGCGCATGGGATGGCAATGGGTACCGGTAAGCGAGAGGCTCGATCCCGCCACCAAGAGCGGGATCACCGCCGCGTGCGAAGCACTGATCGCCGACCGGCTGCTGCCGCGTTTCCTGCCCGAGATCAGCCCGACGCCGTTCAACTATCCGGTCGGCTTTCACGGCAAATGGCACGGCAAATGCTACCGGTTCATCACACGCTACCGCAGTGGCTTTGCCGATACGCTCGCTGAGGAGTTCGATGCCCCGTTCAGCCGGATCGAATTCGTCGGGAAGGACCGGTTCGACCTCGCCTTTTTCCGGCACACCGGCCAATGGTGGCCGATCTACCAGGGCATGACACTCACCCAGGCGCTGGAATCGATCGCGACCGATGAAATGCTCCAGCCGCATGTTTGAGAGCCTGAACCGAAAGTTCTTGAATCGTTGGAATCGTTTGTGATTCTCTCCCTGGCAGCCGAATCAACGGGGGGGCTGCCATGTGGAGCAAGGAAGCACGGGCGCGGCATGCGCCGCACGAGGGACGGTATCCGAGTGAT
>JANNSW010000499.1:0-5301 GCA_031403055.1 Hyphomicrobiaceae bacterium
ATGTAGAGCTCGTAGCCGAGCTCGCCCACATAGCCGACCCGCACGACGCCGACGCGGGTGTTGGCGACCTCGAGCCATCGGGCCGCAAGATAGGGCACGGCAACGTTCGAGAGGTCCGCGTCGGAGACGCTCTGCAGCACCTCGCGGGACCCGGGTCCGCAGATATTGAGCGTCGCGAGAGCGCCGGTCTGGTCCTCGATCGAGACCGAGCCGTCCGCCGGCAGATGGCGGCTGACCCAGCCGCTGTCGCGCACGCCGAAGCCCGAGCCGGTGATGAGATAGTAGAGTCCCTCGTCCACATGCACGATCGTGACGTCGGCCTCGATCCCGCCCCGGTCGTTGCAGAGCTGTGTGTAGACCGCCTTGCCGGGCGGGCCGGAAAGGTCGCCGGCCGCAATCCTCTGCAGTACGGCGGCGGCACCCTTGCCCGTGATCCGGAGCTTCGCGAACGAGGATTGGTCGATGAGCGCGACCCGCTCGCGAATGGTGCGGTGCTCCTCGGCGACGTGAGCGAACCAGCCGGGCTTCTCCTCGAAGCTCAATTGGTCTTGCGGCTCGACGCCCTTGGGTGCGAACCAGAGCGGTCGCTCCCAGCCGTTCTTCGAGCCGTAGACGGCGCCGGCGGACTTCAGCCGCTCATAGAGCGGGCTGCGGCGAAGCCCCCGCGCGGCGTGCGATTCCTCGCCCGGGAAATGGATCTTGTAGTAGGCGGCATAGGCTTCGATGGCGCGCGCTTCGAGATAGCGCCCTTGCGCGTGCAGGCCCCCGAAGCGGCGCACGTCGAAGGACCAGAGGTCCATGCCCGGATCGCCATCGAGGATCCAGCCGGCCATGGCGACGCCGGCGCCGCCCGAGGCCGCGATGCCGGCGGTGAAGCCGCAGGCGACGTAGAAATTGTCGAGCTCAGGTGCGAGGCCCATGATCGGCTCGCCGTCGGCCGAGACGGGGATCGGGCCATTGATGACGGTCTTGATGCCGATCTCGTTGAGGATCGGCAGGCGCTCGGCCGCCGGCAGCGCGAAGAGCTCGAGCCGGTCCATGTCGGGGGGAAAGAGCTCGCGGCCGAACTCGAGCGGGGGACTCCCGCGGTGGAAGCCCTTCGAGCCCTCCTCCCAGCCGCCGATGGCGAAGGCCGCAACATCGGGCTTGAGGTAGAAGTTCTTGTCGGGATCGCGAAGGGTGGTCAGGTCCTTCGGCAGGTCGAGCACCTTCTCGGTCAGGAAATACTGGTGCTCGACGATGCCGGCCGCGAGCGGCACGCCGGCCATTTCGCCGACGCGCTTCGCCCATAGGCCGGCGCAGTTGACGAGGATGTCGCAGGCGATGTTGCCGGCGTTCGTCACGACGCCGACGGCGCGCCGCCCCTCGATCGCGATCTCCTCCACGCGCACGCCCTCGCGGATCTTCGCTCCGTATTTGCGGGCGCCTGCAGCGAAGGCCTGAGTCACCTGGTAGGGGTCGATGTAGCCGTCGGAGGGGATGAAGGCCGCGCCGACGACGCCCTCCGTCGAGATCCAGGGGAAGCGGCGCTTGGCCTCCTCCGCCGAAAGCGCGTGGCATTCGAAGCCGAAGCTTTTGGCGAGCTGCATCGAGCGGCGGATCTCGCTCCAGCGCTCGGGGCTGGAAGCCAGCCGCAGCGAGCCGACCTTCTTCCATTCGCTTGCAAGGCCGGTGTCGGCCTCGAGCTTGTCGAACACGGCGACCGAGTTCTGCATCAGGCGCGTCAGATTGCGCTTGCCCCGCAGCTGCCCCCACCAGGCCCGCCGCATGCCAGGTCGAGCCGTGCGTCAGCTGCGCCTTCTCGACGAGCAGCACGTCCTTCTCGCCGCGCTTTGCGAGCTGATAGGCCAGCGAGCAGCCGATGGCGCCACCGCCGATGATGAGGATGCGCGTGTGGGAGTCTGCGTGGAAGGTCATGGGAGGCACCAGGAGGCGTTGCCGGGGTCAGACCCCTTGGGCAGACGGCTAAGAAGAAAATGAGTTTGGGGCCAAGGGGTCTGACCCCGCGCGCTCAACATCTCACCCGCTCCAGCTTCGGATCGTAGAGCGCGCCGAAGTGAATCGCGGCGGGCACGATCTCGGTCGCGACCTCGAGCGTGTAGGTGCCGGATTTCAGATACTCCGCCGTCACGCACTGTTCGTTCCGCACATAGCCGAAACCGATGTTCCGACCCACCGTGTAGCCCCAGCCGCCGCTCGTGAGATAGCCGACGGGCTTGCCGTCCCTGAGGATCGTCTCGCGGCCGGTGAGAACCACTTTCGGATCGTCGACCGTGAAGCACATGAGCTTCTTCTTGAGGACGGAGTTGGCAGCCTTCTCGATCGCGGCACGGCCGAGGAAGTCCTGTGCGGTCTTGAGCTTCACGAACATGCCCAACCCGGCATCGAGCGGGGTATCGTTCGGCGTGATGTCGGAGCCCCAGGCGCGGTAGCCCTTCTCGAGACGCAGCGTCTCGAGCGCGCGATAACCGACGGGCGCGAGGCCTTGCGGCTTGCCCGCCGCCATCAGGGCATCGAACACCTCGCCGAGCTTGGCGATCGGCGCATGGAGCTCGTAGCCGAGCTCGCCCACATAGGTGATCCGGAGCGCGCGCACCGGCACGTCCGCGATGCGGATGCCGTGCACCTGCCCGAAGGGGAAGGCGGCATTCGAGACATCGGCGCTCGTGACGGCCGCGAGGATATCGCGCGCGCGAGGCCCCATGAGCGAGAGCGTGCCGAAATCCTCGGTCACGTCTTTCAGCGTGCAATCGAGCCCTGCGGGGATGTGATCGCGGATCCACGCGAAATCATGCGTGCGGAAGCCTGTTCCCGTGACGATGTAGAAGAGCCGCTCTGCCAGCCGCGCGACCGTCAGATCGCATTCGATGCCGCCACGGCTGTTCAGCATCTGCGTGTAGGTGATGCGGCCGGGCGGGTGCGTCACGTCGTTCGCGCAGATGTAGGAAAGCGCCTTCTCCGCGTCCGCCCCGGACAGCTCGTACTTCGCGAAGGAAGACTGATCGAAGAGGCCCGCCTTCTCGCGGACTCTTCTGTGCTCTTCGCCGACGGCGTCGAACCAATTTTGCCGTCCCATCGAATAGATGTCGCGCGGCTCGTCCTGCCGCCGCGCGAACCAGTTCGGCCGCTCCCAGCCGAGCTTGGCGCCGAACACCGCGCGATGCGCCTTCAGCCTCTCATAGAGCGGCGAGACGATACGGTCGCGCGCGCTCGTGTACTCCTCCTGCGGCCAGACGATGGTGTAGTGCTTGCCATAGGCCTCGATCGTCCTCTCGCGCACGAAGCCGTCGTCGCGATGGAGGCCCGAGAAGCGGCGGATGTCGGCGACCCAGAGGTCCATCGGCTGCTCGCCGGTCATGACCCAGCTCGCGAGCGCCCAGCCCGCGCCGCCCGCCGATGCGATGCCGAAAGCGTTGAACCCGGTGCCAACGAAGATGCCGGCGACCTCCGGCGCTTCCCCCAGCATGAACATGCCGTCGGGCGTGAAGCTCTCGGGGCCATTGATCATGCGCTTGATGCCGGCCTCGGAAAGCGCCGGCACGCGGCCGAGGGCGAGCTGCATGATTGGCTCGAAATGGTCCCAGTCCTCGTCGAGCAGCTGGAACGAGAAACCTTCCGGTGGCGCAGCGACATCCCACGGAATGGGATTGGACTCGTAGCCGCCCATGACGAGGCCGCCCACCTCCTCCTTGTAGTAGGTGAGGCGGTCGGGATCGCGCAGTGTCGGCAGGCTCTTCGGCACGTTTCGAAGAGGCTCCGTCACGATGTACTGGTGGTGCATGGGCTGCAGCGGAACCGAGACGCCCGCCATGCACCCGATCGCGCGCGACCAGAGGCCAGCGCAGATCACCACACGCTCGCAGGCAATCTCGCCTTCACTTGTGGCGACGCCTTGCACGCGCCCGTCCTTGAGCTTGAATCCCGTGACCGTCACGCCCTCGTGGATTTTCGCGCCATGCATGCGCGCTCCCTTGGCGAGCGAGCTCGTGATGTCGGCGGGGTTTGCCTGGCCGTCGGTCGGCAAGAACGCTGCGCCGACGAGGTCGGAGATATCCATCAGCGGCCAGAGATCGAGCGCCTCCTTGGGCGAGAGGAGATGCATCTCGAGCCCGAAAGAGTGCGCCGTCGTCGCCTGCCGCTTCACCTCGAGCAAACGGTCGGCGGTGCAGGCAAGTCTCAGGCCACCGTTGCGCTTCCAGCCGGTCGCGAGACCGGTCTCCGCTTCGAGCTTGTCGTAGAGCTCGACGGAGTACTTCAAGAGCCGCGTGACGGTCGCCGACGACCTGAGCTGCCCCACGAGCCCCGCGGCGTGCCAGGACGAGCCGTTGGTGAGCTTGCCCTGCTCCAAGAGCACCACGTCCGCCTTGTGATCGCGGGCCAGGTGATAGGCGGTCGAGCAGCCGATGATCCCGCCGCCGATGACGACGACTTGAGCATGCGAGGGCAGGGAAGCCATGGTTTGCGTCCTCATTCTCTCACCCGGCATCCCGGCCGTGCGCACCGTGCCTGCCGCGGAGATCCCGGATCGGCCCGCGGCCGTCCGGGATGACGTGTGTGGGGGATACATACAAGACCTTACCACCCGGCATCCCGGGCGCACGCGAGTGCGAACCGGGATCTTTGCCGCACGCGCTGAGCTTCCGGCGGAGATCCCGGATCGGCCTGTCGTGCCGGAGGCGCGCCTCCAAAAGGTGTCGTGCTGGAGGCGCGTTTCCGTCGCGACCAGCCGTCCGGGATGCCGGGTGGAAGGTGTGGTCATGCTCCCCGATGCGCCGCGAGCGCGCGCTCCAGGCGTCCCAGATAGTCGGCGGTGTAGGCCTTGTAGTCGAACGCGAGCTTGGAGAACACCTCCGACACCATGCTCCACATGGTCTCGCGCAGGAGCGAGGCGCATTTCATCGCCGAGTAGCTGCGCCTGAGGCCGGCGTCCGGCGCGCGGCCGAAATAGGTCGCGAGCATCCACTCTTCCTGCTCGGGAGAAAGCTCGTTGTTGGAGGCGAGGTTGGCGAGGTCGAACAGGGGCGAGTTGAAGCCCGCATAGTCCCAATCGATCAGCCAGAGGCGGCTGCCGTCATCCATGAAATTGGCCGGCAGCAGATCGTTGTGGCCGTAGACGAGGTCGATCCGCCCGACGTCGCGCTCGAGCGCTCCAGCCGTCTCGATCAGCCCGGCGAGACGCGGCGTGTGGGGGCTGCCGGCCTCGCGCAGGGTGTGAGCGTAGTCGCGCACGACGTGGAACACCCAGAACACCAGCGCCGGGCCGCGCAGGTGCTTGGGCATCTCGGTGTGGACGCGCCGGAT
>JANNSW010000500.1:0-20884 GCA_031403055.1 Hyphomicrobiaceae bacterium
CGAGTTCATGACCTTCAATTTCGCCATGCAGGCGATCGACCACATCATCAACTCGGCTGCGAAAACGCTCTACATGTCGGGCGGGCAGATGCGCTGCCCAATCGTGTTCCGCGGGCCCAATGGCGCGGCGTCGCGTGTCGCCGCCCAGCATTCGCAGTGCTATTCGTCCTGGTATGCGCATGTTCCGGGGCTGAAGGTGATCGCGCCCTCGAATGCGGCCGATGCCAAGGGCTTGTTGAAGGCCGCGATCCGCGACCCCAATCCGATCGTGTTCCTCGAGAACGAGATGCTCTATGGCACCAGCGCGCCGGTACCCAAGCACGATGACTTCGTGCTGCCGATCGGCAAGGCCCGCATCGCCCGCGAGGGCCGCCACGTGACGATCGTCTCGTTCGCGCGCGGTATGGTCTATGCGCTGGCGGCGGCCGACGAGCTGACGAAAGAGGGGATCGAGGCCGAGGTGATCGACCTGCGCACGCTGCGCCCGCTCGACATGGCGACCGTGATCGACAGCGTGAAGAAGACCAACCGGATCGTGACAGTGGAGGAAGCCTGGCCAGTCTGCTCGGTCGGCTCGGAAATCTGCGCGCGCGTTGCGATCGAGGCCTTCGACTGGCTCGATGCCCCGCCCGCAAAAATCTCGGGCGCAGACGTGCCGATGCCCTATGCGGCCAATCTCGAGAAGCTCGCACTGCCGAATGCGGCGCAGGTGGTCGAGGCGGTGAAGCGGGTGTGCTACGTGTAGGCGCAAGAGCACGGAAGAGGTCGCCAAGGATGCAACTGGAACACCATCGTGACGCCACCTACGAGGATCTGATGGCGGTGCCGGAGCATCTGGTGGCGGAGATCCTCAATGGCCGGCTCGTCACCCATCCGCGCCCGGCGCCGCGGCATGCCAGCGCCAGCGCGGCGCTCGGCATGATCGTCGGCCATCCGTATCAACTCGGCCGGGACGGCCCGGGGGGGTGGGTGTTCATGGTGGAGCCGGAGTTGCACCTCGACCGCCACGTGGCCGTGCCCGACCTCGCCGGCTGGCGGCGGGAGCGGTTGTCGGCGTTCCCGGAGACGGCTTGGATCGAGACGGTGCCCGACTGGATTTGCGAGGTGCTGTCACCCGGCACCGAGCGCCACGACCGTGGTGAGAAGCGCGCGATCTATGCGGCGGCGGGCGTACCGCATCTCTGGCTGGTCAATCCGGTCCTGAAGCTGCTCGAGGTGCATGCGCTGCAAGCGGGCACGTGGCAGATCGTCCGGACCTTCGTCGACGGCGACAGCGTGTCGGTACCGCCGTTCGACGCCATTTCGTTCGATCTCTCGGATCTCTGGCCGCTCAGCGGCTGACGGGACAGGTATCATGCAACTCGATCACGAGCGCGAGGCGACTTACGAGGATTTGATGGCGGTGCCGGAGCATTTGGTCGCCGAGATCCTCTATGGCCGGCTCGTCACCCATCCGCGGCCGGCGCCGCCGCATGCGATGGCAGCGCTTTCGCTCGGCGACGAGCTTGTCGGTCCCTTCCAGAAGAGCAGGGGCGGTCCCGGCGGTTGGATCTTCATGGTCGAGCCGGAGCTGCATCTCGGCCGTCATATCGTGGTACCCGATCTCGCCGGCTGGCGGAAGGAGAGACTGACGACACTACCCGAGACGGCTTGGATCGACACCTCGCCGGATTGGGTTTGCGAGATCATCTCGCCAAAGACGGAGAAGCGCGACCGCGGAGCCAAACGCGCCATTTACGCCGATGCGGGCGTTGCCCATCTCTGGCTGGTCGACCCACGCCCGAAAGTGCTCGAAGCTTTCTCATTGAGGGATCGCAATTGGCTGCTCGAGCAAACCTTCACTGGCGATGACGATGTCGCCGCCCCGCCATTCGATGCCATCACCTTCAAGCTCTCGCTGCTCTGGCCACTCGACCCACCAGAGCAGCCCGAGACCTGAGGCACCTTCCAGGATCCAACCCATGCCGACGCCCATCCTGATGCCTGCCCTCTCGCCCACCATGGAGGAGGGCAAGCTCGCCAAATGGCTGGTGAAAGAGGGCCAGAAGGTGCGCTCGGGCGACGTGATCGCCGAGATCGAGACCGACAAGGCGACAATGGAGGTGGAAGCGGTCGATGAGGGCGTGATCGGGCGCATCCTGGTGGCGGCCGGCACCGAGGGCGTCAAGGTCAACAGCCAGATCGCGATCCTGATCGAGGACGGCGAGGCGCCGGCGCCGCCGAGCGTCATGGCAACCCCCGCCGAGCCCAGCCCGCAGCCCGCAGCCCAGAAAGCCCCCGTCATGCCCGCTCCGCTCGCCTCCGTTGCCGCATCGGCCAACGGGCACGCCGCTCGTCTGTTCGCCTCTCCCCTCGCCCGTCGCCTTGCCCGTGACGCTGGCCTCGACCTGGCGAGCATGACCGGGTCGGGTCCCCATGGCCGGATCGTCAGGAGCGACGTCGAGAAGGCCGGACGATCGAGCGCGGCGGGAGCTGCGAAGGCCGCCGTCAAGCCGCAACCGGGAACGGCGGTTGCAACCGCGCCGCTGCCCAAGCCGATGTCCGACGACAAGGTGCTCGCGCTCTACGAGCAGGGCTCCTTCGAGGTCGTGCCGCACGACAACATGAGGAAGACCATCGCGCGGCGGCTGGTCGAGGCCAAGACCACGGTCCCCCATTTCTACCTGTCGCTCGATTGCCGGCTCGATAGCCTGCTCGCCGCGCGCGAGCGGATCAATGCCCGCTCCCCCAAGGAGGGGCCGGGCGCCTACAAGCTGTCGGTCAACGACTTCATCATCAAGGCGCTCGCTCTGGGCTTGCGCGACGTGCCCGCGGCGAATGCCACCTGGACGGAAGGCGGCATGCTGCGCCACAAGCGCATCGATGTCGGCGTCGCCGTCGCGGTCGAAGGCGGCCTCTTCACCCCGCTGATCCGGCGCGCGGATTTGAAGACGCTGTCGGAGATCTCCAACGAGATGAAGGATCTGGCGGCCCGCGCCCGGGCAAGGAAGCTCGCGCCCCACGAATACCAGGGCGGCACCAGCGCGATCTCCAATCTCGGCATGTTCGGCATCCGCTCGTTCGACGCGGTGATCAATCCGCCGCACGCGACCATCCTCGCGGTCGGGGCGGGCGAGGAGCGGGCGGTCGTCACGGCCGGCAAAGTCGAGGTCGCGACCGTCATGAGCTGCACGCTTTCCTGCGATCACCGCGTGGTCGACGGGGCACTGGGCGCGACGCTGCTCAACGCCTTCAAGGGCTACATCGAGGATCCGGTGCGGATGCTGGTGTGACCACGCGGCTGGTACCATCCGGCCACAACCCACAGCGAACTCGACCCCAGACCCGCTCCCTCATTGCACGCGCAAGGCGTTCGTGCTTCTGAGGCGAATCAGATTGCATGTGTTGCGGGGTCTCGAATGATCTGTTCCGTGTCCAGGCTCGTGCGCGTCGGCGGCATCGCCGTCGTGTGCGGCATGCTCTCGGCCTGCGGCGCGAGCAGTCCGGCAGGCACCGGTTTTGCGAGCGCGGGCGGGAGCAGCTGCGAATTGTTGCGCAAGGAGATGAATGTGCTGATCTCGCGCGGCGTCGCCGGGCAGATCGAGGCCCAGCAGGCTGGACGCAAGCTTTCGGCGCAGAACCAGGCCCAGGTCGCCCGCTACAACGCCGCGCTCGAAGGCTATCTCGGCCAGCAGTGCCAGAACCGGTGAGCGGGCGGGCGCCGGGCACTCCCGATCTCAGAGCACGAAGTCATCGTCCGCGAGGTCGGATCGATGAATGCTCCTGAGGAGCAGCGTATCATCGCGATCGAGCCTGATCTCGAGGCCTTGTGCCCGGTTGCGAGCGGACGCAAGGACGTCCGCGAGGCTCTCGAACCGGAAGGCGGATAGGTCGATCACATCGTCGATCGGCTCGAAGCCATAGATCTGATCATAGCCCCCGCCATCGCCGATGATGAACACGTCGCGGCCTCCCATGAAGCCGCCCACGTAGCTGTCGCTGCCTGCCCCGCCGAGCAGCGTATCATTGCCGGCTTCGCCGACGAGACGGTCGTCGCCCCGACCGCCCACCAGCCGATCGTCACCATTGCCGCCGCGCAGCGCGTCGTCACCGGCGCCGCCGTTGATCGTATCGTCGCCCGTGAGGCCGTTGAGACCGTCATTGCCAGAGCGGCCCAGCAGGCGGTTGTCCGCGGCGTTGCCGGTGATGCGGTCACCGCCACGACCGCCGACAGCTTCCTCGACCACGACCCCATTGGCGATCGTAAAACCGCCAAAGACATCCTCGGCGTAGCTTGGAGCACCGCCGCCGATCCTCGAATTGTCGAGGGTCGCGGCCCTGAGGTCGAGCACGGCATCTCGGGCGCCGTTGTAGACCAGGATGTCATGGCCACCCGTATCCCAGACGCAGCGCCAAGCCGTACCGGGTGCGTTCTCATCGGGTAGCTCGTAGGTGCTGTTGCCGGCCGCATGCCTCATGTTGGCGCCGTAGAGTTCCTGGATGGCGGCGATGTCGAACGCCATGGGTCCCGCCTGGTAGCCATAGGCGGCAAGCCCCTGGCCAAATGGATCCTGCACCTTGGCCCAACCATCGTTGTAGGACATGACGGTGAAGATGCCTTGGTTCAGGGCGTGGTCGCCGGTGTCGGTCTCGTCGCGCACTCCAGGAAACCGCGGCGAGCCACCACCCCGGTCGTGCGGATGGGCAAGGCCCAGGCCATGGCCGAGCTCATGCACGAGCGTCACAAAGCCGTAGCCTCCGGGCTGCAATCCTGCCTTGGTCCAGCCCAAGCCCTCTCGATTGTACCAGCCCCGATTGCGCGCACCGGCATCGGGCGTCTCGTGCACACCGAGATTGCCGTCCATGTCACGGTCGGGCAGCACGACCTCCAGGAGATTCGCGCTGGCCCTACCGTAGGCGCCGACGAACGCGATGTTGGCGACGGTCTCCCAGGCGTCCAGCGCCTGACCGAGTGCGGCCATCTCGTGGCGCCGCCAATCGAGCCCTTCGCTCGAGAAGTAAAAGGTGATTTCGACCGGTCCTTCGCCGTCGCCCTGCCACCTCCATCCGCCCCAGAGAAGTGCGTCCACATAGATGCTCTCCGGGCTCGGATCGATCTGCACGTTGCTTGCGCGGTGTACTGGCATGGTTGCGCTCCGAATGGGTTGGCGAGCTTCAGAAGCTCCTACACCGAGTCGGCCCACTTGCTGTCGTGCGGCCGAAATCCGTTGAGCGGGCCTATGCCCTTCCTTCCCTCGCCTCCGCGCCGGTGCTAGTGTGGTGTCTCGCAAATGCCATCCAGCACCCGCGGCGGGCTCGGAGATGGCATTTGCGAGGCGAAACCACACTAGAATCATAGAGTTGCTAGTGTCCTTTCATCTCCGAAATACGCTTCAGAGGACACTGCGAGGTTGAGCGTATTTCGGAGACAGGACACTAGAAGCCAGGACGCCCGTACGGTGGCGCACTCAGTCCGGGAGATCGAACATGGCGAAGCGGCCCCGCGTCATTGCCGCCGAGACGGCGCTGACGTTCGACGATGTGCTGCTGCGGCCGGGCCCCTCCGAGGTGATGCCTGGCGAGACCGACACGGCGACCCGCGTCACCCGCCAGATCAGCCTCAACATCCCGATCCTGTCGTCCGCCATGGATACCGTGACGGAAGCGCGCCTCGCCATCGCCATGGCACAGGCGGGCGGGATCGGCGTGATCCATCGCAACCTGACGCCCGAGCAGCAGGCCGACCAGGTCGCCCAGGTGAAGAAGTTCGAAAGCGGCATGGTGGTCAATCCGGTGACCATCCATCCCACGGCTACGCTCGCGGACGCCCACGCGGTGATGGAGCGCCACCGCATCTCCGGCATCCCGGTGGTGGAGCCGGCCAGGAAAGGCGAGCGCGATGGACGCCTCGTCGGCATCCTGACCAACCGCGACGTACGGTTCGCGACCGATCCGGGCCAGCCGGTCGCCGAGCTGATGACGACGGGCAAGCTCATCACCGTGCGCGAAGGCGTGAGCAAGGACGAGGCCAAGCGCCTCCTGCACAAGCACCGGATCGAGAAGCTGATCGTGGTCGACGACGCCTATCGCTGCATCGGCCTGATCACGGTCAAGGACATCGAGAAGGCCGCGCTCAACCCCAATGCCTGCAAAGACGCCGAGGGGCGTCTACGGGTCGCCGCGGCAACGACCGTGGGCGATCAAGGCTTTGCCCGCAGCGAGCGGCTGATCGCGGCCGGCGTCGATCTGCTGGTGGTCGATACGGCGCACGGCCATTCCAAGCGCGTGCTGGACGCGGTCGAGCGCATCAAGCGGCAATCGAACGGGGTGCAGGTGCTCGCCGGCAACATCGCGACGGGCGACGGCGCCAAGGCGCTGATCGATGCCGGCGCGGATGCCGTCAAGGTCGGTATCGGGCCGGGCTCGATCTGCACCACACGGATCGTCGCAGGCGTGGGCGTGCCGCAATTGACAGCGATTCTCGATGCGGTCGAGGCCGCCAGCCGCCAGAACATTCCCGTCGTCGCCGATGGCGGCATCAAATATTCGGGCGACCTCGCCAAGGCGATCGCGGCGGGAGCGGACGCGGCGATGATCGGCTCGCTGCTCGCGGGCACCGACGAGAGCCCTGGCGAAGTCTATCTCTACCAGGGCCGCTCCTACAAAGCCTATCGCGGCATGGGGTCGGTCGGCGCGATGGCGCGCGGCTCGGCCGACCGCTACTTCCAGCAAGAGGTGAAGGACACCTTGAAGCTGGTGCCCGAGGGCATCGAGGGGCAGGTGCCCTTCAAGGGCCCGCTCGGCAGCGTGCTGCATCAGCTCGTGGGCGGTCTCAGGGCCGCCATGGGCTATGTCGGCGCGCGCACCATCCCCGAGTTGCACGACAAAGCCGAGTTCATCCGCATCTCGAGCGCATCGCTGCGCGAAAGCCACACCCACGACGTGACGATCACTCGCGAGAGCCCGAACTATCCGGGGTCGACATGATCGAGGATGCTCTCGCGGCGGCGATCCGCGAGAAGAAGGAGCAACTGGACGCCAATCTGCCGCTCTGGGGGGCTGCGCTCGAAGGGCTCCGGCACTACTACGACGTCGAGCTGACCTACACCTCGAATGCGATCGAGGGGAATACGCTGACCCACTCCGAGACGGCACTGGTCATCGAGAAGGGCATCACGGTTGGCGGCAAGACGTTGGCCGAGCACCTGGAGGCCCAGGACCTGTATGCTGCGGTGGGATGCATGCGCGAGCTGGCGGCGGTGGGACGCGCGATCGGTGAGAGCGATGTGGTGGAGCTGCATCGCCGCGTGGTGCTGCGGTCGAAGCCCCCGATCGCTGGCGTGTACAGCCGGCTGCCGCGGCGCATTGCCGGCTCGGCGGTCGTATTCCCCAATCCGGCGAAGATTCCAGACCTGATGGCCGGGCTCGGAGCATGGCTCGCGGCGAGCGGCAACGCCTATGAAACGGCGTTCGAAGCCCATCTGCGGCTGGTTGCCATTCACCCTTTCGCCGATGGCAACGGACGGACGGCACGCCTCCTCATGAACCTGATACTGATCCGTGGTGGCTATCCGCCGGTCGCCGTGCGGCTGGACGACCGCAAGGCCTATATCGACGCGATCGAGCACGCTCAGCTCTCGGGCGACAAGGATGCGTTCGCCGGTCTGCTCGCGCGCCGGCTCGACGCGACGCTCGCCGACTATCTGGCCGCATGCAGCCAGGCAATCGCCCCATGAAACCGCAAGGTCGTCTCTCCGGCGCGATCGAGGTGTTGGACGACATCCTCACCCGCCACCGGCCCGTGGCGGACGCCCTCTCCGACTGGGGCAAGGCTCACCGGTTCGCGGGCTCGGGCGATCGGGCTGCGATCGGGGCGCTCGTCTATGACGCGCTGAGGCATAGGCTCTCGACCGGCTGGCGCATGGCCGCCGACACGCCGCGCGCGCTCGCACTGGGAATTGCCTCGCTCGCCTGGAAGCTCGATGTTGAGCAGGTCGTAGCCCTGTGCGATGGCGTGGATCACGCTCCCTCGCCCTTGAGCGAGGATGAGCGCTCCGGGCTCAGCCGCGATACGGCAGCCGCGCCGGCCCACATTCAGGCCAACGTCCCCGAGTGGCTCTGGCCAGCATTCATTGATCGCTTCGGGGAGCGGGCGATCGCGGAAGGGCAGGCACTCTGCCAGCGCGCACCCGCCGACATCCGCTGCAACACCTTGAAAGCCTCGCGTGAGCGGGTCTTGAAGGCGCTCGAGCCCTTCGACGCGACGGCAACGCTGTTGTCGCCAGTCGGGGTTCGCGTGCCGCCAGCCGACGGAGCGGGCCGGACGCCCAACCTGCAGCCCGAGGCCGCCTTCCAGGCCGGCTGGATCGAGTTCCAGGACGAGGCGTCCCAGCTCGCGGCGCTGGTCGCGGCAGCCGCCCATCCCGCCAGCGGCCAGGTGCTCGACTATTGCGCGGGCGGCGGTGGAAAGACGCTGGCCCTGGCCGCAGCCAAGGCCAATAAAGGCCAGATCTACGCCCACGACGCCGACCGCCACCGGCTCGGCCCCATTCACCAGCGCATCCAGCGCGGGGGCGTGCGCAACGTGCAGGTGCGGCCGCCCCGTCCCGGCGCGCTCGACGATCTCGCCGGCCGGATGGATCTGGTGCTGGTCGACGCGCCATGCACCGGCACCGGCGTCTGGCGGCGGCGGCCCGAGGCGAAGTGGCGCCTCTCGCCCGAGGCTCTTGCCAAGCGCAAGCAGGAGCAGCGCACGATCCTGGGTGATGCGGCCCGGTTCGTGAAGCCTGGCGGACGCCTCGTCTATGTCACCTGCTCGCTGCTGGCCGAGGAGAACGAGGGGCAGGTCGCGTCGTTCCGCGCGGCCCACCCCGAGTTCGCGCTCGTGCCGATGGAGCCGCTCTGGCAGGCGGTCGCTGGCAAGGAAGCGATGTTGCCCGCAGGCTCGTCGGCCGGATCGCTGCTCCTGTCGCCGGCTTCGACCGGGACGGACGGCTTCTACGTGGCGGTGCTCGAGCGCACAACAGTGAACCAATTGCCATGATCCAGCGTTCTCCACAGGAAACCAGCGAAAGCAAACCAAGTGACGCGCGCCGAAATCCCTCCACTCGCCGCATTCATCGGCCTCACGATCCTCGCCGCGCTCGTTGGCAGCCAGTTCATGCCGGGTGAATGGTACACGACACTGCAGAAGCCGGCCTTTACGCCGCCCGGCTGGCTGTTCGCTCCGGTCTGGTCGCTGCTCTACCTGATGATCGCCGTTTCGGGCTGGCTGGCTTGGCGAGCCAGTGGGCTGGGCCTCGCGACCAGCCTCTGGTTTGTCCAGCTGGCGGCGAACGCCCTCTGGTCATACTTGTTTTTCGGGCTGCACCGAATCGATCTGGCGCTCGTCGATATCCTGTTTCTGCTGGCGCTAATCGTTGCCTATGCGGTTGTGGTCTGGCCGCGCGCGCGTGCGGCCGCGGTGCTGTTCATTCCCTATGCATTCTGGGTCGGCTTCGCTTCACTTCTCAACGGTGCGATCTGGCGCCTGAATACTTGAACGGCACGCCCCGCGACCGCTGCGTGACTACCGTGTCGAAGCCCCCAAAAAATGTGATTGGATGAGTGGTTTGCGCCACTTGCATTCCCTGTCGCTTCGCACATATATGCGCCGGCTTCGCATGCAAACCCACGAACGGCGATGGTCGCCGAGGGACGGCATGCAATCAGGAGATCGATCAGATCCATGAAGCTCGACCTTGGCGAGATCGCCGAGCCTCCAAGTTGTCGCTCAGCGGCGACATCTTCAATCTCTCTCACCCATACTGTTGTCGATACGTTGCGTAGCCGCCCGGGTGCTCTCGCTCCCGCGGCCAGCAAGGCACGTGTCAAAGCGCCCGCCGAGCGGTTTCCGCGCGGCGAGCAGACGCGCGCGTTCGCCAGGCAGTTCTTTCCCGAGGCTTCGGCCGCGGAGTGGAACGATTGGCGCTGGCAGGTCAGGAAGCGCATCAAGTCGCTGGCCGAGCTGGAGCGCATCTTCGAGCTGTCGCCGGACGAGCGCGAGGCCGTGGCCGGCCACAAGGGCTCGCTGCCCGTCGGCATCACGCCCTACTATGCCAGCCTGCTTTCCAGGGACGACCCCATGGAAGCGCTCCGGCGCACCCATCTGCCGGTCGGCACCGAGTACCTGAAAACTCCGGGCGAAGCCGACGATCCGCTCGGAGAGGACCACGATTCGGCGGTGCCGGGTCTCGTGCACCGCTATCCGGATCGCGTGCTGTTCCTGGCGACCGGGTTCTGCTCGACCTACTGCCGCTACTGCACGCGCTCGCGCATGGTGGGGGACGCGGGCGGCGAGTACTCGTTCTCCAAGAGCCAGTGGGAGCAGGCGCTCCAGTACATCGCGGCGCACCCGCAGATCCGCGACGTGCTGCTGTCCGGCGGCGATCCCCTCACGATCGCCGACGACAAGCTCGACTATCTGCTGGGCCGGCTGCGCCAGATCAAGCACGTGGAGTTCGTGCGGATCGGAACGAAGGTTCCCGTCGTGCTGCCTATGCGCGTGACGAAAGCGCTCGTGAAAATGCTGAAGAAGCACCATCCGCTCTGGATGAGCATCCACTTCACGCACCCCCGCGAGCTGACGCCCGAGGTCACCGAGTCGACCGCGCGCCTCGCCGACGCCGGCATTCCGCTCGGCAGCCAGACCGTGCTCCTGAAGGGCATCAACGACGAGGTGGAGATTCTGAAGAAGCTCTACCACGGCCTGCTGATGCGCCGCGTCAAGCCCTACTACCTCTACCAGTGCGATCCGATCACCGGCTCCTCGCACTTCCGCACGCCGATCAGCAAGGGCCTCGAGATGATCGAGGGCCTGCGCGGTCACACCACCGGCTATGCCGTGCCGCAATACGTGGTCGATGCTCCCGGTGGCGGCGGCAAGATCCCGTTGCTGCCGGATTATGTCGTCGGCCGCGAGGGCGATGACCTGATCCTGAGGAATTTCGAAGGCAAGTCCTATCGCTATACCGATCCCCTCGAGGGGACGGGTTGCGCCCAGGCGTTGCAGAAGGCGGTGCTCTGATGCGGATCGGTCTCGTCTACGACTTGCGCGACGACTATCGCGCACTCGGCTACAGCGAGGAGCAGACCGTCGAGTTCGACTCGATCTCGACGGTCGAGGGCATGGAAGGCGCGTTGCAGCGGCTCGGCCACGAGGTCGACCGCGTCGGCCGTGGCCAGGCACTCGCCAAGCGCCTGGTCATGGGCGAGCGCTGGGACCTTGTGTTCTCGATCGCGGAAGGGCTCACGGGCCGCTCGCGCGAGGCGCAGGTGCCGGCGCTGCTCGAGCTCTACGACCAGCCCTACGCTTTCTCCGATCCGCTCACCATGGCAGTCTGCCTCGACAAGGCCGTCGCCAAGCGCTTGGTGAAGGAGGCCGGCATCCCGACAGCATCCTACATGACGGTCGAGACCGGGAATGAGGATCTGTCGGGCTGGACGCACTATCCGGCCTTCGTGAAGCCACTCGCGGAAGGCACCGGCAAAGGCTGCGAGCTCGGGTCCCGCGTCGCCAATGAGGCAGAGCTGCGCAACGCCGCTCGCGCGCTGGTGCACCGCTTCCGCCAACCCGCGCTGGTCGAAGCCTATCTGCCGGGCCGCGAGTTCACGGTCGGCATCGTCGGCAATGGCACGGATGCCCGCGTCATCGCCGTCATGGAGATCCTGCTGAACGCGGACGCCGACGACGGCATCTACTCCATGCGCAACAAGGAGGAAAGCGAGGCGCTCTGCACCTACCGGCGTGCGGACGACGCCGAGGCGCGGCTGGCCGGGGTGCGCGGGCTCGCCGCCTACCGGGCGCTGGGGTGCCAGGATTCCTGCCGCATCGACTTCCGATCGGATGCGCGTGGCAGCCCCGTGTTCATGGAAGCCAATCCGATCGCAGGCCTTCACCCGACGCATTCGGATCTACCCATCCTGACAGCGCTCGCCGGGCATTCCTACGACGAGCTGATCGGCTGGATCATCGAGGCCGCGGTCAAGCGCCTCGGCATCGGCCGCAAAGCTGCCAAGCGAAAGGCCGGGTGACGTCATGGGCGAGAGGGCATTCGTTCCCGTCATCCACGGGGCGACCGAAGAGCGGCCCGACGAGGTCGACACCATCGTTGCCGCGCGCAGTGTGGCGGCAACGCTGCGCCGGCTCGGCTATCGCACCCAGGTGGTGCGGCTGGGGCTCGACCTCGCGCCGATCGCCCGGCTTGCCGGCAAGCGGCCGATGGCGGTGTTCAATCTGGTCGAGGCGCTCGGCTGCGACATGCGGATGGCGAGCGTTGTGCCCGCGATGCTGGAGCGATTGGGCGTCGCCTACACGGGGGCGAGCTTCGACACCATCACGGCCACGGCCTCCAAATTGCGCGTAAAACAGCTGCTCAGCCATGCCGGGCTGCCGACACCGGCCTGGAGCGACCGGGGCGGCGGCCTGCCCGACGATCTCACCGTGATGGTGAAATCCGTCGACGAGCACGCCTCCATCGGCATCGATGCCCGCTCGGTGGTGAAAGCCGCCGACGCCGCGGCTGAGATCAGCCGGCGCGAGCATGCTCACGGCGGGCGCTTCTTCGCGGAAGCTTTCGTCGATGGCAGGGAGTTCAACATCTCGCTGATCGAGACGGATGGCGAGGTCGAGATCCTGCCCATGCCCGAGATCATCTTCGAGGGTTTTGCCCACGGTCGGCCGCGGATCGTCGATTACGACGCCAAGTGGAACGAGGCAAGCTACGAGTACCACCACACGCCGCGCCGCTTCGGGGTCGAGACGAGGGAGCCGGCACTTGCAGCCGAGCTCACGCGTATCTGCGGCGGCGTCTGGAGCCTGTTTGGGATCAGCGGCTACGCCCGCGTCGATCTGCGGGTCGATGCGCAAGGTCGCCCGAGCGTCATCGACGTCAACACCAATCCATGCATCTCGCAGGATGCCGGGCTCGCGGCGGCAGCAGAGACGGCAGGCTACGACTATGGCGAGCTGATCCGCGGGATTGTCACGTCGGCAGTGTTGCGCGGCGGACGCCAAGCTCCGGCATCCCTGGTCGTGCCCGCTGGCGAGAAGCTCGATCATCGCCCCGTCCGCGAGCTCGATGCACCCGGCGAGGCGGTGGCGGCCTGATGCCGAGCGGACTTTCTTGGCGCAACGCCGTCGCCGAGCCCGACATCGGCTCGATCCGCGACCTGGTGGGGGCGACCGGCTTCTTCACGGTCGAGGAGGTCGCGATTGCCGCCGAGCTGGTGGCGGAGCGGATCGCGAAAGGGTCCGCGTCCGGCTACGCGTTCGTGCTCGCCGAGGAGGAAGGTCGCCTCGCGGGCTATGCCTGCTTCGGGCCGATCGCGGGCACAGAAAGCGCTTTCGACCTCTACTGGATCGCCGTCGACCCCGCGCGCCAAGGCGGGGGCCTGGGCCGGCAGCTGCTCGCCCGTGCGGAGGATGCCATGCGGGCGATGGGCGCAACGCGCCACTACGCCGAGACGTCCTCGAGCGAGCGTTATGCCCCGACACGGGCCTTCTATCTCGCCACCGGCTTCCGCGAGGTCGCCAGCATCCCCGATTTCTACCGGCCGGGGGATGGGAAGGTCGTGTACGCGAAGGTGTTGTGATCGTTACGCCGCCGTCAACGGTCTGACGCTCGCTCGGACGTCCGGGCCGGACGCCCGCTGCGCGACGCGCAGATCGTAGTCGATCTGGAGCCGCAGCCACATCTCGGCGCTGGTGCCGAAGAAGCACGCGAGCCGCAAGGCCGTGTCGGCCGTGATCGAGCGCGATCCCTTCACGATTCCGGAGACGCGGCTGACGGGTATCCCGAGATCGCGCGCGAGCCGGTTTTGGCTGACGCCGAACGGCAGCATGAACTCCTCGAGGAGGACCTCGCCTGGAGGGATCAGAGCAAGTCTCTCGGACATGTCAGCAAACCTCAGTGGTAATCGACGATCTCCACGCCATGGGCGTCACCATCCTCCCAGCGAAAGCAGAGCCGCCACTTCTTGTTGATCCTCATCGAGTGCTGCCCGGCCCGATCTCCCTTGAGCGCCTCGAGCCGGTTTCCGGGAGGGACCCGCAGGTCGTCGAGGCTGGTAGCCGCGTGCAGGAGAAGCAGCTTGCGGCGCGCCTGCCGTTCGAAAGAACGGAAACGAGGAACGTCCTCGTCCTGAAAGAGACTTTCGGTCTCCTTGTCGGCGAAGCTGCGGATCATGGAGAAGCATAGCCTTGAGGTGGTCATTCCGTCAAACAGAATAGACCGGGTCTGGCTCCTCTTAGGAGGCGCCCCAAAACAAATGCTCCGTCTTCCCGGGCGATCGAAGCCCCGGCATTCAGCAGGGGCTTCGAACGACCCGGGATCCAGGGCCCGGACGGGATCGTGCAAGTTATTGTGCCTTCGGCGCTTTTTGTGCTGGATCCCGGCTCAGCGCTCCCGTTGGTCGCTTGGCCGGGAAGACGGCGGGACGAGAAATGGGCTCAATGAAACCGATTCACTTGTTTTTGCGGGCCGCCTTAGCCCACTCGCGTCACTGTCACCCACTCCTCGTCGATCTCGAATATCGAACCCGGCCGCTCGTCGAGATGGAGCAAGCCTTTCGCATCCATCCGAATCGGCTCAGTCAGCATGTAGTCGCGCGCGTCCGCAGCGAAGAAGGGCTGGCCGAGCGGTATCGCGTGCTCGGAAATGACGATGCGCGAGATCTTCATGGCGTCTGTCTTGGCGCAGACGGGTGGCACTCCTGCACTTCGCCCTCCAGCGCATCCAACTCCGCCACCAGCGCCGCGCCAAAATACCATTCGAGGTCGCCACGCGCGGCGCGATAGCCGGTGAGGCCGGGACCCGCGCATTTGAGACTCTGATCGGCGAGCTCGTCGGCCGGCTTCAGCACACCAGCCTCGAACGTCACGCCGAACAACGCGCAGATCATCGGTTTCAGCTCGTTGTAATGCCGGCCCTCTCGCAGCATGTAGCTGTGGAGCTTGCAGCCGCGGCTGTTGCGGTCGAGGAAGACGCAGGCCCCCTCCCTGGTGGCGGTGCGGGTGCGCACGCCGCCGGGAAACTCGGCGTCGGGGGCAACCGCATCCGAGCGGAACCATTCGTTCTTTGGCACCCCGACAAAAGCTTCGAGCGCCTCGCCCTCGCTCAGAATGCGCTCGGCGTTGGGCAGATCGACGTCGGCGCCCCAGCTGCAGCACACATCGTGGCAAAAGGTGCAGGACATGCATTCGGCGAAATAGCTCGCCGTGAAGATCTGGAGATCGACCTGATCGATCACCGGGCGGCCATTCCGGCTCGCGAACGGCCGGCTCAATCGACGCAACATGGAACCCCGCAGCAAGCAAGCACGCTGGCCAGAGCAGTGCCACGGCTCGACGCTATCGGGCAAGTGGGTGTTGCCGGTGGCCGAGTGAAGTATGCGCGCAAGCTCAGAGCTGCTACTCACGATTGCCCAGAGCGCTTTGCGGCAATCGGTCGACTTCGAAACCATGTTGAGGCATAGTCGTCGAGCGACCAAACGGGAGCCATCGCATGGCCGAACGCACACTCGCGACAATGAATATCGAGGAATTCCTCGCCTGGCAGCTCGACCAGGACGAGCGCTACGAGCTCGTGGACGGCATCCCGCTACAGATGATGGCCGGGGCGAGTGAGGTGCACGACCGCATTGTCACGAATATCATCATTGCGCTTGGTATCCAATTGCGTGGCTCGCCTTGCCGCCCTGCGACTGCTGACGTCGCCGTACGAACGAGCATTCGAGTCTTGCGCCGGCCAGATGTCACCGTCACTTGCGGTGACGCGCGGGCCGACTCCTTTGAGGCGGCCAATCCTCGCCTCGTCGTCGAAGTTCTGTCTCCCTCGAATTCCGGTCTCGCATGGCAGCGTAAGCTCGAGGAGTACCGGCGCCACGAGGGCATCGCCTACATCCTGCTGGTCGACAGCCGTGTCGTATCCACAACGCTTTTGACGCGCTCCGGCGCCGGCTGGGAACCCACCGACTATGACCGGATCGCCGACGTGATCGCTTTGCCGGCAATCGATTGCCGCCTCGCCATGGCCGATGTCTACGAGAGCCTCGCGTTGCCCGAGCCGCAGCCGGCGCGCCTCGACTGAAGCGCCGACAGTCTACGCGGCAGCCTCGCGCTCGGCGCCTTGGTGGCGGCGGAAGAACGCGCCGATCCAGCGCGCCACCAGCTCCGTGTCCGCCAAGCGGCCATCGAATGTCGCGACCGCCTTGTCGGCAACCGCTTCGGGCACCACCGTCCCACGCCGGGAGGCGATCAGATCGCGCTGATAGGCCTCGGTGAACTCGGGGTGGGCCTGGATCGAGAACCCCGCATCGTCATAGGCGAGCACCGCATAGGGACAGAACGGCGAGGAGGCCAGCACCTCGGCTCCTCGAGGAAGCTCGACCACCTGGTCCTGGTGAAAGGCTGGCAGCGTGATCCGCTGGGGAGCCTCCTCCATCCAATCGGCGCGCTCTTTCATCTCGTACTCGTTGAAGCCGATGCCCCAGCCCTTGTCCGACTTTACCACCTTGCCGCCGAGCGCTTGCGCCATGATCTGGTGGCCGAAACAAATGCCGGCGACGGGAACCTTGCCGGCAACCGATTGGCGGATCAGCTGCTCGAGCGCCAGCATCCACGGCAGCTGCTCGTAGGCGCCATGGCGCGAGCCGGTGATCAGCCAGCCGTCGCACTCGTGGAAGTCGACAGGAACCTCGCCATCGATCGCCGCAAAAGAGCGGAACCGCAGGTCCGGATTGCCGGCCGCGAGGAGTTGCATGAACATGTCGGGATAGGAGCCGTGCTTCTCCTTCAACTCCTCGGGCGGGCGGCCGGTTTCCAGAATTCCAATCAGCATGGGCATTGATCCTGCGGTGTTCGATGGGCCGAGGATGACCTCGCCCAGCGCGTTCGTCAAATCCGGCCGACGGGCGCGCGCTTGGCGCCCTTCTTGACGGCCTGCAGACACAGATACTCGTAGACGATCGTCGCGCCCGCCAGCGCCGTCACCTCGGCATGGTCGTAGGGCGGGGAAACCTCGACCAGATCCATGCCCACGAGGTCGAGCGAGCCGAGCCCACGCAGGATCTCGATCGCCTGCCAAGTGGCCGGACCGCCGCACACGGGCGTTCCAGTACCGGGTGCATAGGCCGGATCGAGGAAATCGATATCGAAGGAGAGGTAGACCTTGGCCTTGCCGACCCGCTTCTCGATCGCGGCAATAGTCGCTTCAACCCCGTTGCGGTGGAGCCAGGGCGCCGTCAGGATCTCGAAGCCGTGCGCGCTATCGTTGTGGGTCCTGAGGCCGACCTGGATCGAATGTTCGAGATCGAGCAGCCCTTCCTTCGCGGCCCTGAGGAACATGCTGCCGTGGTTGAGGCTCGTCGCATCCTCGGTCCAGTCGGGCCAGGTGTCGCAATGGGAATCGAATTGCAACAGCGCCACCGGCCCATGCTTCTGGGCATGGGCTTTCAACAGCGGATAGGTGATGAAATGATCGCCGCCCAGCGTCGCCATCTGGGCGCCACTCGCCAGGATCTGGCGGGCGTGGGCCTCGATCGAGCCGATCACCGTGTCGGGCAGATGATGGTTGAGGATGCAGTCGCCCGCATCGATCACCTTCAGGCTCGCGAACGGATCGAACCCATAGGGGAAGGCCTTCAACTCGCAGAGCCCGCCCGACACGGCCCGGAGCGCCCGTGGCCCGAATCGCGTGCCCGGCCGGTCGGTGGTCGCATTGTCGAAGGGCACGCCCGACACCACCACGTCAGCGCCCGTCAGATCGCGCGAATGCGGCCGATGGAGGAATGTCATGATGCCGGCGAAGGTCGGGTGCCAGACGCCACCGGACATACTCTCCCAGGCGCCTGCCTGGGCCGCCGCCGGTTGGCCTGCCTTCTTGCGCGCCATCTCGGCCCTCCGCTCCATTGCCTCGCCGCCACGCCCATTGACCAGCAACCCCGCGACCCGTCAAGCCGTCGCGTGGGCGGGCCCGGTTTCCCATGGTTCGGCGCCAGGCGATGGTGCCAATCAGAGTGGCAATTTGCATTCTGTCATATGACATGTTACATTGAGAGGATAAAGCATGGCGATCAGGAGCTTCCGGCACAAGGGGCTCGAAGCCCTGTTCGAGGATGACGATGCGAGCGGCTTGGACGGCGCGTTGGTCAAGAATTTGCGCCGCATGCTGGCGGTGCTCGATCAGGCGCGCACGCCCGCGGAAACCGGCACGCTGCCAGGCTGGCGGCTGCATCCACTGAAGGGCGACCTCAAGGGCTATTGGTCGCTTACGGTGTCGGGCAACTGGCGGCTGATCTTCCGGTTCGAGGATGGGAACGCTCTCGCCGTCGATCTGGTCGACTATCACTGAGGTTGCCATGCCGCAACCAGAAGGAAGGATGTTATGCCGATGAAGAATCCGCCCCATATGGGCGAATTCGTGCGCGAGGAGATCATCGCGCCACTCGGGCTCTCGGTGACGGACGCGGCGAAGGTGCTCGGCGTCAGCCGGGGCAATCTGTCGATGCTGCTGAATGAGCGGATCAGTCTCAGTGCCGAGATGGCGCTGCGGCTCGAGAAGGCGTTCGGCGTCGATATGGAGCTCATTCTGCGCATGCAGTCGGCCTACGACATCGCGCAAGCAAAGCGTCGCGCCAGCACGATCAAGGTCGCGCGCTACAGGCCCAAGCCGGAGGAGCCGCGGCCGTGAACGCACCAGTGAAGAAATCCAAGGCCATGAGCCGCATCGATGAGATGCTGTTGGAGGCGGCTGAGGATGGGCTCCGAAGCGACGAGCTGAGCGAGAAAATTGCCATGCGCATTCTCCGCAAGGACAGCTGCTGACCCTCGAGGAGCTGAGCGCCAAGGAAATCCGCGAGCTACAGGATCGGTCCCGTGTGAGCCAGGCGGTGTCGTGAGTGTCGGCCACGGCTGGCCGCTGCACAAATCCGCCCCAGTCCGTGCTAAACTCCCCCCCAATCCAACATCACGACCGGGGAGCGAAGCCATGAAGCTTGCGGAGTATGCAGCCTTTGACGGCCTGGGCCTTGCCGAGCTCGTCAAGAAGCGTCAGGTTTCACCGCGCGAGCTGGCGACAACGGCGAGCGAAGCGATCGAGGCCGTCAATGGCGACCTCAACGCGGTGATCGAGCTTTACGAGGATCGCATCCGCGACCTGGACGAGGCCTCCCTCGGCAAGGGGCCATTCCGGGGTGTGCCGTTCCTGATCAAGGACGTATTCGGGCACCTGAAGGGCCGCAAGATCGAGTTCGGCAGCCGGCTCTGCCAAGGCATGATCGGGGACGTCGACACGAATTTCGCTAAGCTCGCGATGGCAGCTGGCCTCAACATCCTGGGTCGCACCAACACGCCCGAATACTCGCTCTCCTCGACCACCGAGAACCGTCTCTACGGCAACACTTCCAACCCCTGGCGCAAGGGCTATTCGGCCGGTGGCTCGACCGGTGGCGGGGCAGCCGCCGTCGGCTCCGGCATGGTGCCGCTCGCGCACGGCTCCGACATCGGCGGCTCGATCCGGATCCCGGCCTCCTGGTGCGGTGGCGTCGGCCTGAAGCCCTCGCGCGGACGCATTTCCATGGGCCCGACCATCGACGAGGGCGGCTGGGGCATGGCGATGAACTTCGTGCAGTCGAAGTCCATGCGCGACACCGCCGCCATGCTCGATTGCCTGGCGGTGCCCCAGCCCGGCGATCCCTTCGTCATCCCCAAGCCCTCGAAATCCTACCTTGCCCATCTGAAGTCGGAGCTCAAACCGCTGCGGATCGCCTACTCGACAAAGCCCCTGATGAAGGGGCCGGTCGACCCGGAGGTCGCCAAGGCGGTCGAGGCGACTGCGCGATTCCTGGCGAGCCAGGGTCACGAGGTCGAGGAGGGCGCACCCCCCTTCGATGTCGAGGAGGTCAACCAGCACTTCATCCATCTCTGGTTCTTCGCCTTCGACAAACGCCTCGAAGGATTTGCCAAGAGGACCGGCAAGCGGATCGGACCCGATACGCTCGAAGCCGTCACGCTGAGGCTCTACGAGTATGCCAAAGGCATCGATCCCGCCCGCTTCATGGAGGCGACCGCCTACATGAACCGGGTCCGGCGCGGCATCGGCGCCTTCTTCGCCAAGTACGACATCTGGCTGTCGCCCTCGACCGCGCTCGTCGCCGAGCCGCATGGGCGCTACGACATGGACCGGCCGGCCGTGAAAGCAGAGGATCATATCGTCGCCGTCGAGCGGCCTTGCCAGTTCCCGCTGCCCTACAACGTCTCGGGCCAGCCGGCACTGTCGCTGCCGCTCGCCATGCATTCGAGCGGACTGCCGATCGGGGTCCAGCTCGGGGCGCGGTCAGCCGAGGAGCATCTGCTGATCCAGCTCGGCGGCGTGCTGGAGGAGGCAATGCCCTGGCGCAACCGCATCCCGACCATCCATGTATCGAAGCGCGACTGAGCAGGTCGAGGGAACAGGTCACGGTCCGGCATGGAGTGCCCGGTGGTTCGACGGCATTGATTGCGCGCGGAGGTCAGGACGGTTGTTGGCTTGACCTCCGTCAAAGACGGAGCCGCACGAACCGGGCGATCTGCGCACGGGCCCCGGCATGATCGATCGCCCGTCGCGCAACAGGCTTCGCTCGAAATGCAGGATGATACCCCGACGCAGACCACTGAACGGCCGGCCCAGGCTCCCAGGAGACCGGGGTCACCTGCCCCTGTGATCCGCGGAGCGTCCGGTCAGACACGACGACTCCTGCTTGGCCTCGCCATCGTGGCCGCCGCGGCCGGCGGCTGGTGGGCCTTGGGTCGCGCGCCGGAGGTCGGCCTGGTAAGTCCCGTGCTCGGCGATGCTGCCGAGGTCGTCTACGCGACCGGCAATGTCGAGCC